>CAYWBS010000473.1:0-3348 GCA_964456215.1 uncultured Hyphomicrobiaceae bacterium | reverse complement strand
CGGTCTTTTGACCTCGGCACTGTTTGCCGCGATCATCGGATATATTTGTCTGCGTGCTACCCGCATCCACTTCACAATTCTGACACTGGCATTCTGCCAGATTGTTTACTCCCTGTTTATCGATGGCTTCGCATTCCGTCCGTTTGGCGGGGAAGGAAGGGCCATCTACTTTCTCGGTGGCGGCGGCATGTATCTTCCACGACTGACGATTTTCGGAATTCAGTTCGACGCGCAGGATTTCGTTCCCGTTTTCTATAACATTATCTGGATGGCGTTCCTGGCGTCGGCTATTCTATTGTGGCGCATCAGCCGATCGCCGTTTGGAATGGCGCTTCGGGCGATCCGCGACAACGACCGGAGAGCCGACTTCATCGGTATTCCCGTTCGCCAATACCGGTGGTACGCATTCGTGATCTCTGGTGTGCTCCTGGGACTTGCCGGGGCGCTTCACGGTCAGTTGAGCCGGCAGATAACACCGGATCAATTGCACTGGCTCTTCTCGGCTAAGCTCCTTCTCGCCACGGTTCTAGGTGGGCTGCGGCAATTCGCGGGTCCAATTTTGGGCGCGCTTGTATTTGTTGGTTTGGAGGACGTGGCGCTTAGTTGGACGAAGTATCACAATTTCGTGCTCGGCATATTGTTGATCATCGTGGTCTTCACCTTTCCATCGGGTCTGGCGGGCGCGGTCGCCGCAATGGTAAATTGGACGAGACGACTGCGAAAGCAATAATGGCGAGGGGCGGGCGTGGAGTGGCTTCTTGATGCGTAGGCTCATTACTTTTCTTCTCGTTATATTCGTGATTGCGCTCTTCGCCCCCACCCGCGCCGGCCACGAGACTCCGATCTATCCTTCCTACTACCCTCAGGAGATTCGCATTGAGCCGGTTGAACCCGCAAGTGCAGCCGATGCGCTGCGCGAAGGCCGGATACAGGCCTATATAGGGGCCGAGCCGACGGACAGCGCAAACCTGGGGGAAGCAATAGCGTTCGTCGAATCGTTGGGACCCACTTTGGTCGTTGGCGTCAATCCGGATTCGCCTTTCGCTCGGGACGAAAAATCAACATGTTCGGTGGTGGGAGTCGTCATCGGCCGACTTGCCGGAGCAGGCGGAAGATTTCGTTTTCATCCTTATCCGGTCAATCCGTTTCACGCCGATTATTTGCAGCATTACGATCTCGCGATCCAGGCAAGAAAACAGTTCTCCGAAACGACGGAAGTGTCAGCCTCAAAGCTCGCGGTTCGAGCCAAGGGCGCATTAGCCGAAAAGTTAGTGCGCGCACATTGGCCGGAGGCGGGATCGAAGTGGGATGCTGTTGTCGAAGAGATTGAGCCGGCTCGTCTCATCGCCGGAAAGGCGGTGATCGGGAGCGCTTCATCCGGACCGCCCTGGCGGAAGGAAGGTTGGTTTCAGGCTTACCTTCTGCTGGCCGAGACAATTACCGGCAAGGATGCCCAGGCGCGTATCGAATCTCATGTCAGACGATTGCAACGAGGCGACTATGCCACCGCCGAAGAGCGGATCAATCTCTCGCGCGCGCTCGTCAAGACATTGACCAGCGGTTGCCGGCGGGTCGTTGCCGGATACGCTATACGCCGCGAGTTTTATAGCACTGCTTATACCAGCGGCGTCGAGAACATCGCCTTCGACTCCCAGGCCGGCTTTAATTCGGCGATTTTCATCCGCACGGTCAAGCTGAAGGACTTCCCATGGAATGGCTGGCTCAGTCTCGGCGTCTCCGGAAAACCGGATGCAGCCTGGAATCCGGTTGCCGGTTTTACGGACGAGGCAGGCCGTCTGATTTGGCAGGTGCTCGGCGATCCGGCGGCGTTTCCCGAGCCCTATAACGCCGGCTGGTCTTTGAACCGTGTCGCCGACGTCAAGGCCACAACGGACAAGTAGGTAAATTTTCCTGTAGGGAGTTAATGATGAAAATGGCAACATGGACCGGCTCTCCCCCTAACAAAAGTACACGATCGCATTTTGCCTTGGTTGCCGGCGTGGCGATTTTCATATCTGTCTGTGACATGTTCTGTACACTGGGTGGCTGGAACGGCGCCGTCATCGTCAATGCTCAGGAGACCGGCGAACATATCTTCGATCTCAAAATCGAACATGGCGCCGTGGCCGGGAATGTGAAAGTCGTCCGCGTCAAACAGGGTGAAATGGTGCGCCTTCGCTGGCGCGCCGACGAGCCTCTGACCCTTCATCTCCACGGCTATGACATCGAGAAAAAAGTGACGCCGGGCAAAATAACGGAATTCACCTTCAAGGCGCACGCCACGGGCAGATTCCCGGTCAACATCCACGGTCATGGCAAGTCACACGGCGGAGGCCATGACGAAACCGCCCTGATTCGCGTCGAAGTTTACCCGCGCTGAGGACAGTATTCGTGTCGCATAGACAGACGGCAAGCTGCGTTCTTGGACTGTCTCTCGCAGCCGCCATTGCAGGAACCGCCGGACCCGCACATGCCCATGCCTTCGGTCAACGTTATGACCTGCCGGTGTCGCTCGAGCTCTATTTGTTTGGCGCCGGAATGGCGGTCATTCTGTCTTTCGTTGTCATGAGTGTCTTCTTCGGCAACATTGCATGGTCCCGTGGCTATCCCAGGCTGAACCTCCTTCGCTACCGCTTTGGCCGGCTGCTCGCCCACCCAGTCATCCTTTTCGCCCTCAAGCTTATTGCCGTGTTCTTCTTCGTCGTGACGGTCGCTGCGGGCTTCCTCGGGGATCAGACACCCTTACGTAATATAGCCCCGTTGTTGATGTGGATCATTTTCTGGGTCGGGATGGTCTATGTCTCGGCTTTCCTCGGTGATTTGTGGAGCATTATTAATCCCTGGCGGACGCTCTACTCCTGGATTGAGGCGCTCTACCGCCGTTTGGTCGGCGCCGGTGACCTCTCTCTCGGCTTGCCTTATCCTGACGCATTGGGCGTTTGGCCCGCGGTCGTGATGCTGCTGGGACTGGCCTGGATCGAGCTGGTGTTCCCCGAGCCCGCGATACCAGCCAATGTCGCTTGGATGATCGTCATCTACTCGGCCGTGACCTGGACCGGGATGTTCCTCTTCGGACGCGAGCGGTGGCTGAAGCAGGGCGAAGTCTTCTCTCTGTTTTTCGGTGCCCTGGCACGCTTTGCACCATTCGAGACCAGGGTGACGCGGCCTGAAATTTGCCAAGCCTGCGGGCTTGGCTGTCTGAATGGCGAAGACCCGTGCGTCAATTGCGCCACATGTTTCGTGCGCGCGCCTCCGGCCGATCGAGAATGGGCACTACGCCCCTTTGCCGTCGGATTGTTTCGCAGCGAGCCGGTCACAGCGTCGATGATGGCGTTCGTGCTTTTGATG
>CAYWBS010000472.1:0-3352 GCA_964456215.1 uncultured Hyphomicrobiaceae bacterium | reverse complement strand
GCCTATATTTTCGGCCGCGATGGCGGGCTGACGAAAGTCGATCTCCTGAACCAGGTGATCGCCAAACGGATCATCCAGGCGGGCAATTCCATTGGCGGCGCGATCTCGGACGATGGCAATCTCATCGCCGTTTCCAATTACAAGCCGGGCGGGGTCAAGGTCTTCGCTGCGGAAACGCTGGAATTGGTGGCGGAAATCCCCGCGACATCCGGCACCGGGGCACGCTCGAAGGTGGTCGGGCTCGTCGACGCGCCCGGCCGCCGCTTCGTCTTCACGCTCTATGACGCCGGCGAAATCTGGCTCGCCGATTTCCCGGAGAACGGTGCGCCGCGCATCGAGAAATTCACCGGGATCGGCGACCTTCCCTATGACGCGCTGATCACATCGGACGGGCGTCATTATATCGCCGGCCTTTTCGGCGAGGACGGGCTCGCGCATCTGGATCTCTGGGCGGAAAAGGTCGCGCCTCGGCGAATTCTTGACGGCTACGGCCGCGGCGAGAAAAAACTGCCGGTCTACAAGATGCCGCATCTCGAAGGATGGGCCTTGGCGGGCGACAAGTTCCTATTGCCGGCCGTCGGGCGACATGAACTGCTGGCGCTCGATGCCGCGACTTTTGAGGAGAGCGGGCGGGTCAACGTGCACGGACAGCCGGTGTTCGCCGTGGCGCGGCCCGACGGCCGCCATGCCTGGGTGAATTTCGCGCATCCCCTGAACGATACCATCCAGATCGTCGACGTGCCGTCACTGAGCGTCATTCACGAGTTCAAGCCGGGGCCGGCCGTTCTGCACATGGAATTCACGCCGCGCGGCCACCAGGTCTGGGTCTCCGTTCGCGATGCCGACCGCATCGATATCTACGACACCCGCAGCTTCGAAAAGCGCGGCGAAATCGCCGCCCGGAAGCCGAGCGGAATTTTCTTCACGGCGCGGGCGCACCGGATAGGGCTTTGAGCAATGCACCTGGATGACATGGAGATGCAGTTGATCGACGGCTGGCAGCGCGGCTTTCCGTTTGTCGCCAGGCCTTACGCCCGGATCGCGACGCAACTCGGCGCCTCGGAAACCGATGTCATCGCTATGCTCGCTGAGCTTTCGCGGCGCGGCATATTGAGCCGTGTCGGCGCCGCCATCCGCCCTAATACGGTTGGCGCAAGCACGCTTGCCGCGCTCGCGGTTCCGCCGGCACGGCTGGAAGAGGTGGCGGCAATCGTCAATCGCGAGGCCGGTGTCAATCACAACTACGAGCGCGAACATGTTTACAATCTCTGGTTCGTGGTCACGGGGCGGAACCGCGAGGCCGTCCGGCAATCGCTGAACCGGATCGAGGCCCTGACCGGGCTGCCGGTTCTCAACCTGCCGCTCGAACGCGCTTACCGGATTGATCTCGGATTTTCCGTTCGAGGCCGTTCGAACGGCACCCCGAAAGTCGTTTCGAAGCATAGGATCCAGGCAAAACCCGTCACGGACGGGGAGCGGAATCTGCTGGTCGCCCTGGAAGACGGACTGCCGTTGACGGCGCGGCCGTACAAGGCCATCGGCCAGCTTGCCGGGACTTCGGAAGAGCAGGTCATCGACAGGCTGTCGTCGCTCGTTGACCGGCGGATCATCTCCCGCTTCGGTCTTATCCTGCGCCACCGCGAGCTCGGGTTCACGGCCAATGCCATGGCCGTCTGGAATATCGAGGACGAGGACGTTGACAGGGTCGGCGCGCGCCTCGCGGCCGAGCCCTTTGTCACGCTCTGCTATCGCCGGCCCCGGCGGTTGCCCGATTGGCCGTACAACCTTTTCTGCATGATCCATGGGCGTCGACGCCGGACCGTTCTCGATCAGATCGCATCCCTCGACAAGGCCGCCGGGATCAGCGATCGGCCAAAAGCGAATCTTTTCTCCAGGCGCCGCTTCAAGCAACGCGGCGCCAAGCTTTCGGCGGCGTAAGGAGGAGCGCGATGCTCGACGGAATCGACAAGCGGATCGTCAACGAATTGCAGGGCGGGTTTCCGTTGACCGAACGTCCCTATGCCGACGTCGCCGCTTCCCTTGGTATCGCGGAGCAGGAGGCGATCGAGCGCATCAAAAGGCTTCTTGAGCAGGGCGTGCTGAGCTGTTTCGGTCCGATGTATGACGCCGAGGCTCTGGGCGGCGCGTTTTGTCTATGCGCCATGAGCGTTCCCGGGAATGACGTTGACCGTATCGCCGCACTTGTGAACGCCCATCCGGAAGTCGCGCACAATTACCTGCGCGAACATCGGATCAATATCTGGTTCGTACTGGCGACCGAAACGGTCTCGCGCATCGATGAGATCATGCGGATAATCGAGGCCGAGACGGGACTTCCGGTTTTGGCTTTTCCGAAGCTTGAGGAATTCTTCGTAGGCCTGAAGGTGCACGCATGACCGCGGCTTCCATTGACGACATCGACCGCAAGCTCATTTTGGCCACCCAGGCCGGATTGCCGCTCACCTCCCGGCCCTATGACGAACTGGCAAAGGCTCTGGGAATAGCGCCCGCGGACGTCATCCGGCGGCTGCAAAGGATGCTGGATGACGGCGTCATCCGGCGGATCGGGGCCGTTCCCAATCATTACGCGCTTGGCCTCAAGGCCAACGGCATGTCGGTCTGGGATGTCGACGTCCTGGAGGTCAGCCGGCTTGGCGCCCTTGTCGGCAAGCTGGACTTTGTCAGCCATTGCTACCACCGCCCGCGCCACCCCCCGGAATGGCCCTACAATTTGTTCGCCATGGTTCATGGCCGGACGCGCCGGGAGGTGGAGGAGAAGGTCAAGGAGATCGCCCGTCTCCTTGGCCCCCATTGCCGCGGGCACGACGTTCTATACAGCACGCGCATTCTGAAAAAGACCGGACTGCGGCTTGCCGCCTGAGAAAGGACCGCCATGTTTCGCCTGAGCCAATTCCTGAAGGAGATCAAATCGCCGACGCCGGCCGGGCCGCGCCGCGAGCCGCCGGGTCCGGTGGTCATCTGGAACCTAATCCGCAGATGCAATCTGCGCTGCAAGCACTGCTATTCCATTTCCGGCGACGTGGACTTTCCGGGCGAGCTCGGCACCGGAAAGGTGTTCGCCGTCATGGACGATCTCAAAGCCTTTCATGTTCCGGTGCTGATCCTGTCCGGCGGCGAGCCGCTGATGCGGCGGGATATTCTCGAGATTTCCAGGCGCGCCAAGGATCTCGGTTTTTACACCGGTCTTTCCACCAATGGCAGCCTGATCACGGTCCACAACATCGAGGCGCTCGCCGCCATCGGCTATGATTATGTAGGCATCAGCCTGGACGGCATCGGCGCCACCCACGACGCCTTTCGCGGCAAGGACGGCGCCTTCCGCGCTTCCCTG
>CAYWBS010000471.1:0-3354 GCA_964456215.1 uncultured Hyphomicrobiaceae bacterium | reverse complement strand
TTTCCTGGGCCCATAAGGTGCAAACCGAGATCTACACGCGCTTCCGGCGCTTTTTCGAGGATGCGGATATCCTGATTTGTCCGGCGGCCTCGGTCAGCCCCTTCCCCCATAAGGAGCTTTTCGTTGCCGAGATCAATGGCCAGAAGATGCCGACCTATATGCGCTGGCTGGCGATGACCTACGCGCTGACCATGACCCTGCCGGCCGTCTGCTGCATCCCGTGCGGGGTGGATCATTTGGGCATGCCTTTCGGCATTCAGGTGATCGGGCCGATCGGTTCCGACGCCCACGTTCTCGAAGTGGCGCATGGGCTGGAGCAGGCGCTGGCCGGAAATCGGGAGACGGCGCGGCCGCTGCCCGATCTTGCGGCCCTTCGTGAAAAAGCTTCTTAGCGCGGGCGCCGATGACAAGAGGAATAATCAGCGCGCCGCAGCCGGAGGCGGCCGAAGCCGGAGCCGATGTCTTCATGAGCGGCGGCAACGCCGTCGATGCGGCGGTTGCCTCGGCCCTGGTGCAAACGGCGGTGGACCCGCAAATGTGCGGCATTGCCGGTTTCGGCTCCATGCATCTTTATCTCCGCGAGCGCGGCGCCCATCTCGTCCTTGACTTTCACGGCCGCGCGCCGTCGCTGGCGACGGCGGATATGTGGGCGGACAAAATCTTACATGAGACCGAGGACGGCTTCGGTTTTGTTCTAGAGGGGCATGTGAACGAAATCGGCTATGGCTCGATCACGACCCCGATGACCCTTCGCGCTTTGGATACGGCGCTCGGCCGGTTCGGCACCATGGCGTTTTCCGATCTGCTGGAGCCGGCGATCCGTTACGCGGAAGAGGGCTTCATGGTGCGCCCGCATGTAAGCTCATATTGGAACAGAGCCGCGGAGTTCGGACGGGCGCCGCATTCGGAGCTGCTGACACGGAACCCGGAAGCCCGCAAAATTTACACCAAGGCCGATGGCAGCCTGTTCGGTGTCGGCGAGATTGTCCGCAATCCGTATATGGCGAACACCTATCGCCGCATCGCCCGGGAGGGCGTCGAGAGCTTTTATACCGGTTCGCTGGCGAAGGAGATTATCGCCGACATGGAGGCCAATGGCGGGCTTCTGACTGCCGCGGATCTGGCGAATGTGGCGGCCACCGAGACCGGGCCGCTCTGGGGCGATTACCGTGGCTTGCGCGTCGCCACCAATCGTCCGCCGGGCGGCGGCGTCATGGTCCTGCAGATGCTCAATACTCTTGAGCATTTCGATCTTAAGGGCATGGGCCTGAATTCGCCGGAATATATCGCGACCGTTGCCGAAGCGATGAAAATCGCGACCGTCGACAAGGACCTCTATATTGGCGATCCGGAGTTTGTCGACGTGCCACTTGACCGGCTTCTCTCCAAAGACATTGCGGCGGAGCTTGCCGGACGTATCAAGCGCGGCGAAAAGACCTCCGTGCCGCGCTTCAATCCGGGCGGATCTGAATCACAAAACACGACCCACATTTCCGCCGCCGACGCGGGCGGCAATTGCGCCGCCCTCACCCACTCGATCGGCGCGCCATCCGGCGTCGTCACGCCGGGGCTCGGGTTTATGTATAATGGCTGCATGGCGGTGTTTGATCCGCGGCCCGGCCATGCCGGTTCCATAGAGCCCGGCAAGTCGCGCTTTACGGCCATGTGCCCGACGATGTTGTTCCGCGACGACGACCCCTTCTTCGTCGTCGGCGCCCCCGGCGCCACTTTCATCACCATGGGCGTTCTGCAGGCGATCCTCAATGTCGTCGAATTCGGAATGACGGCACAGGAAGCCGTCCAGGCGCCGCGCTTCTCGGCAACGTCCGATGTCATCGACGTCAGCAACCGGATAACGCGGCGCGCGCAACGCGAACTGGAAGCGATGGGATACAGTGTGCGCCGCTCGCCGCTCAGCTATCATTTCGCCGGCGTCCACGCGCTGCGACGGACCGCGGCCGGCTGGGACGGCGGCGCCGATCCGGGCCGCGACGGCATGGCGATTTCGGTTTAAGGGAGGGAACGAGAATGGCGCCGCGGGTGCTCATTGCCGGTTTCAAGCACGAGACCAACACGTTTTCGAAACTGCCGACCGACCTCGAAGCCTATCGGGTGAGAGGACTTTATTTCGACGATGACATGCGCTCCGCCTTCGAAGGGACGAATACGGAGATCGCGGGGTTTCTCAAGGCCTGCGAGGAGCATGGCTGGGAGCCGGTGCTTGCCGTCGCCGGCGATGCGACGCCGTCAGGCACGGTTACCCGGGAGGCCTTCGAGACGGTTACAGGACACATTTTGCAGGTGATCGACGAGGACGGTCCGCCGGACGCCATTCTCCTGCAGCTTCACGGCGCCATGGTCGCGGAACACGAAGATGACGGCGAAGGGGCGCTGCTCTCGCTTGTTCGTGGCCGGATCGGCCGCGACGTACCCATCGGCGTCACCCTCGATCTGCACGCCAATGTCACAGAGCGTATGGCGTCGCTCTCGGATGTGATCGTCAGCTACCGGACCTATCCCCATATCGATCAGTTCGAAACCGCGAGCAAATGCGCCGGCCTGGTCGCGCGCATGATGGCCGGCGAAATCCACCCCAAGGTCACCGTCGCCCGCGGGCCGCAGCTCGACGGCGTCGACCATGGCCGCACCACGGCGCCGGGTCCCATGCTGTCAATTCTGGAAATGTCGGATAGGCTGAAGCAGGAGCACGGCCTGCTGTCGGTTTCGATCAATGCCGGGTTCCCGTGGGCCGATATCGCCGATGCCGGACCGACCATCGTCATTGTCGCGGATGGCGCGAGTGATGGCGCCCAGGCGGCCGCCGAGGCGCTGAAAGCGGAAATGTGGCGCAGCCGCGAGATCATGACGATTGACCTCGTCAGCGCCGCGCATGCTGTTCGCCAGGCGCGCGAGGGCGGCCGCACCGGTGCGCCTTTTGTGATCGCCGATTATGCGGATAATCCCGGCGGCGGCGGTTATGGCGATTCGACGGGATTGCTGCGCGAGATGCTCGCGGCGGGTCTTGAAAACGCGGCGATCTCCGCGCTTTTTGATCCGGAGAACGTCGCCGCCTGCCGGGAAGCGGGAATTGGCGCCGAAATCGAGCTCAGCCTCGGCGGCAAACTCGAACCGTCGCTCGGCCCGCCCATCGCCGCGAAGGGAAAGGTCGTTGGGCTTTATGACGGCCGCTTCAAGCTCGAAGGTCCGATGTCGACCGGTGTCGCCATCAATATCGGTCCGGCCGCCGTCTTCAGGACCGATGGCGTCGAGGTGGTTCTGGCCTCGCGCCGCGGGCAGAACTACGACAGGCAGTATTTCAAAGCCTTTGGCATCGAGCCCAAAGAACGGTCAGTA
>CAYWBS010000470.1:0-3365 GCA_964456215.1 uncultured Hyphomicrobiaceae bacterium | reverse complement strand
CTCGACGACATTCTTGAATGCTTGGTTGAAGGGGAGCTGTCGGTGCAGGAAATAGTCGCGCGAGGCCATCCCGTCGAGACTGTCCGCAAGGTTGAAAACCTGCTCTACATTGCCGAATATAAGCGCCGGCAGTCAGCTCCCGGTGTGAAGATTACCGAAAGGGTTTTCGGTCGAGACCGCAGATACCCGATCACCAATATGTATCGGGACAAGGAGTGAAAATTCGCGGCGCTAAGGTCTCTTGCGGTGGCGAGACTTGAATTGGCCGGCGGCTGCCGTCCAGCCCTATAGAATTCTTGCCCGGCCGCGCACCGTTTTTGCTGCCGTGTTCACTGCCACCATCGGCCGCCGTCTGTTGCGGTGAGTGCCGCCTTGGCTTGATCGCGCAAATCAACACTCGTCACGCGCGCCTTCTTGCGCATGAATGCCACCGGCAGGTCTATGTTGCCATATGTAGGCATTACGCCGTGCGACGTAATCTCGTAGCCAGCTTGCTTATAAAAGGCGATGGCATTGACATTGGCGCGGACGCTGAAATCGACAAATCCGCTGCGGCAAGCGCGCTCTTCGGCATTTCTCAAAAGCAATCCGCCGATTCCGCAATTGGTAAACAATGGCCTGACATAGACCTTGCGGATTCGTGCCGTCTTGCCGTTGTCGTCCGCCGGACACCATCCTGCGGTGCCCACGATCTCACCATCCACCCAGGCGCAATATAATGCGCTGTCGAGGACTTCCCTGACGTAGTCCGGCCGCATTATCTCGGCGACGCGTGCGGCGAGCTGTTCATCTGAATGGTGCTCCGCAGCGAGGATCCTGAACGCCGTCGCATGCACATATCGCACGGACGACATATCGTCTATGCCCACCGGCCGCAACACGACCGAGCGCGACAGATCGCACTTTGTACTCATACCCATACGCATTACGCCACTTCACTCTAAGGCCAACCTCGAATGCACAAGTTCGACAACAGAAAAACGTCAGAAATCCGGCTCCAATGAATTCGATTTGAAATGGTGTTGAAAATGGCACAGTCGCGCCGGCCAAATCGCAAGTATTGCGAATACTTAAGGTTGTGGCAATATACGTTTTTAGTGGTGTTTTGCTTGAGCCTGGACGTCAGATGAATTGGAACTCCGGCGCTCTATTGGTCGTTCCATTTCCGCTTGGCGATTTTCGGGGCGGCTTCCGGCAGGCCCTCGTTTTCGCTTCGGTTTTTGATGTCCGGGCTGCCCTTGTCGGGCCCGTCGCCGGGAACCATACGCTCGGGAGTATCCAGGGGCGCATATTCCGCCTGCTTACAGGAGCAGCCTTTTACGAATTCAGTGCGGTAACGCCAAGCATTGGCGATCGAGCTATAGGGGCGGCCGTCGAGAGAGACCATTTGTTCGACGTCTTCACCCGGATTGCGATGAACAAAAAGCTCCGCCGGCGCCGCGCAATTCGTCTGGCAGGCGCCCGCATCCTGCTGAAACCTGCTCGGCAGCGTCGAGAAACTCACTGGATAGTAAAAGCCATCGCATAGCCGGACGCACATTGTCCGGTAGGTCGCGAAAGGCAGGATCGTGCTCGTTTCCCGCTCCTCGCGCCGCGGCCGCTGGGAGAAAAAACCGTCGCCAAACGGGAAGAAGCGTTCTCTGCGCCGGTCTGCTTCGCGCTCGTAATACTGTCCACAACCGGCGCGCGCCAGAGCAGCGATGAGGTTATCCTGACGGCGGTTTCCGTCGCTCGCGCGGCTAATTGCGTCCTTTTCTTCCTGAAGACGGGCGAGCACGCGCCGCGCATCTTCGATCGCGCGATGAATTGACAAGCATTTTGGCGTTCGCCTTAGTTTTCGGCCGAAGATAAAAAGCGACTCGTAGCAATTAGCCCTTTCCGCCCGGGCCTGCTCGCGCTGGAAAATGGCGTCCTGTTTGCGGATTTCTTCTTCGATCTGTGGGAGATGCTGCCTGGACCGGGATCCGGCCATCCAGTCGCTGGCAAGCTCTTGCTCGAGCTGACGGCAATACTCTTCGCGTGATGACGGGGTCTGCGATGCCGCGGGAAGCATTCCCGCTACCGCGATGGCCAATCCGATAGCCCAGACGGCAAGGCATTGCCATCGACGATGGATTGGCTTTGGTGGGGCAGGGCTCATATTATCGTTTGGATTTGATCTCGCTACTTAGCGCGCCTCAGCCCAAGCGCGAATATCAATTAATTATGCGCCTCCCTATTCATTGGGTCAATGCGCCACCACGCCTTCGAGGCAAATTGGCTAACTGGCGAGCCGGATATTGCCGACGCGACGGCTCAACCGACGGGGAAATCAAGGCCGAATGAACATTGACAAGCGGTCCATTATCTGGCCGAAACTCACGATCATATCGACCAGCTTGGAAACTCGTCTTGGACACCCAAAGAAAGGTGCGGCATGACGCCAGAAGCCATCCGCGAAACAGCGCAATGCATTGCTGAAGCGCGGCGGAACCGCGCACTTATAGCGGACCTGCCGGCCCGTCTGACGCCAGCGACGGTGGAGGAGGGCTATCAGGTCCAAAAGGCGTTTATGGAGATTTGGCGGGAGCGGCTCATTGGCTGGAAAGTCGGGGCGACCGCAGAAAAAGTCCAGAAAATCTACGGGCTGACTGAGCCGTTTTTCGGTCCGATGTATGACGGCACTTTATTCAACAGCCCGGCGCGGCCTGACGCGGACAAGTTTGGACACTATTGTGTCGAGTCTGAATTTGCCTTCCGCTTCGGCGATGATTTGCCGGTGCGAAATTCGCCTTACGCATTGGGCGAAATATGCGATGCGATCGACGCGATTGTCCCGGTCATGGAGCTCATCAGCCCGCGGTTTGAAACGCTCTTGACGGATGCCGCCGCGCTTGCCGTGGCCGATTGCGGAATAAATGGCGGCTTCGTTCTCGGCACGCCGGAAACGAATTGGAGAGAGATTGATGTGCCGTCGGCGGAAGTCAGACTAACGGTTGACGGCGTGCTCAGGGAGGCGGGCACGGGCGCCCGCGCCCTTGGAAGTCCGTTCAACGTTTTGGAATGGACCGTGGCGGCACTTATGCGCCATGGCTATGGATTGAACTCCGGCGAGCTTATTTCGACCGGAACATGCACGAGCTTCCACTCAATCGAGCCCGGCCAGTTGGCGGAGGCGGATTTCGGCGCGCTCGGCAGGGTCAGCGTTCAATATATCTGAAGGGGTTGAATGCCGCCGGCCGCCTTTGGGTCCTCACGGGCCCATCTTGACGCATTTAGCAAAAAGCACCATAACCGCGTCCATGATGCAAACGGCGTGCAGTGCAATATTTCGAATTTGCAACAGCATTCTTGTTTCGCGCTGGTGAATTCACTGGCGGGCGGCC
>CAYWBS010000469.1:0-3369 GCA_964456215.1 uncultured Hyphomicrobiaceae bacterium | reverse complement strand
TGTCAATCGCGCGGCACGATCCGGCGGCCGACGTTCCGAGACGGTACACGGCGTCAGGGTTGGCCAGCGGTGCCGATGACGCGATTGAAGTGAGGAGTGAGCATGAATCCACCTGACAGTACATGTTGGCCTCGCCTTGTCGTGGGGCCACGGTTTGGATGATGAGTTATAGTTTTCTTGTCGGGAATGTCCGAGCCGTCATTCATCACAATCATAGAAGTTTCGCACGAGGGCGAGCCGGCTTGGGAAAGTTGCTCAGAGCCTCGGAAGAGAGCCGGTTTCCGGTTCAGATAGAAAATCAAAGAAAGCCCCGTCGGCGCAGAGATACAGAGCGCGACGGGGCAATTTGTTGCCGGCGGGGTCCGGAACTCTATCGAGGCAAATGGCCACTGCAAAACCGGTTTGGCTTTTTGAGGGCTGCCGCTACGGACGGCGGATCATTCGTGTGAGCCGCGGGGTTTGGCGACACATTTGCGAATCCGCTCGTCCCACTCCTCGCCGCTCTGACATGGCTTTGCCGGCAGGACCAATGTGCCAGAGTGTCCAGCCAAGACATCGGCGCCCAGTGTCTTGGTTGTCGCGTCCGGTAGCGCCACCGCGAACATGAGACCTGCGTATAGGAAATGCGCCGCTACAATCAATTTCATTGTGATTCCCGATTGCCTGAATTCAACAAATTTGCCCGCCAATCCTATGTGCAAACAAAGCAGCCCGCTCAAAACAGTCCGTGATCGGAAAACGGACACCGCTCGCAAGAAATTGAGCGGGAATTGCCTGCAAATCCGGGTCCGGCTTAGAGTCGAGCGGCTTCGACCCTCCGGCTATTGCAAAGAAAACAGGCGGCGCTATGAGCGCCGCCCGCGAATTTCTCATCGGTCGTTGTTTCGATAAACCTCAACCGATGGTTCCGGAATATTTGCCGTCAGCTTTCTTTAGTTTATCTGTGTCCGGTAGTCGGAAATAGCTTTGGCGAGCTGGTGATACTCATCGCACGCCACGCCGCACCGCGCTTTGATCTCCTTAAGCTCGTTCCTGGCCTTTGTAAGATCCTTCAGCTGCAGATAACCTTCGCCCAGATATTGGCGGGCCTTTACGTAACCCGAATCAAGTGCCAGCGCTTTTTTGTAATACCCGATGCCCTCTTCAATTCGCCCGAGCTTGCGCAGATTGAAACCGATATAATTCAAGACCTTGGGTTGTTTTTGGTTCTTGATCCGCCAGAGAATGTCCAGGGCGGCTTGATGTTCGCCGGATTGGGCGTCAGCCCAAGCCTGGGCGTAAAGGTCTTCGTCCGTCAGGATTTCCGAAGTCTTCTTCACGCATTTCTTCAGTGTGCTGCTCCACACATAGCCCTTTTTCTTACATTTCTGCACAGGCGAAGCCGGCTCCGGCGCGTCGCTTGCGGCGTTTACCGGAGCGGCGGAAAACTGCGTCGCCGCGAAAGCAATTCCTAGGACAAGTGCGGGTATGCGAAACGACATGCGCGCCCGTTTGAGAACATACGACATCGGCAGAAAACTCCTTTTTTTCAAGTTTGCCATCCTGGAACAATTACGGCTGAGAGCGGATGATTATTCCATCGCCTACATTATATTTGCCTATCGATTTGCGTGGCGCCTCGAGCCGGCACTGAGAATTCACGAGAGACCGGCCGGAAAGGCAGCACGTTGAGGACGTCAGTCTGTCACGCCGGACGGTTTTTTCATCAGCCAGCGGCGCACGAATTTCCGCCGCCAGCGCCGCACGATCGGAAAATCAATAGACAGGACCAGCAATCCGAGCGGCACCATCCAAAACCCCACGACCGGGAGGAAGCCGAATATTCCGCCGATAATAAGTAGACTGCCGATAATGATCCTGGCCAATTGCGATCGCGGAAGCCGGCTGACCACAGCCCGCGACCACCGCGCGCCCGTCCCTTTGGCAGTCGCTGGTTTCGGCTTTTCGTTGACGGACATTGTGCGTCTCCCGGATAAAAAGACAATTTAGAGCCTGTCGGCGAGGGTAAAGATAGCCTCCTCGACTTATGCTCAGTTCTCCCGGGACGCAAGGCTGCAATCTAGGATTGGCAATACAGCGGCAATTTTGCTATAGGAAAATCCATGCGGCCCTGATCGATACAGGGTTTCTGTTCCCCGGTAGCTCAGTTGGTAGAGCAAGCGGCTGTTAACCGCTGGGTCGCTGGTTCGAGTCCGGCCCGGGGAGCCACGCTCTAAGTCATTGTTATTTATAACGTCTCTTTATTTCGTAACGCGAAATTCCGAAGCAGGTCACATCCCGTCGGGTACCTGCTCATCATCGTAGAGTAATCTTTACTATGTGGCCCAATTATAATGGGGGCAAGATAGACGCGTGGAGGCGCTAATTTAGATATCTGGGGCGCTCTCTCGTGACCTCTGCCTCCAAAATCACTTCGTGAGCTAGTTCGCGCAGTCGTGCGAGCACACGGATAGACTGCAATAATGCGTCTGCAAAAGGAACCATCGCCACTTCGTCGCTGACCTCCCTGTGACTTTCCTCGAGTTCTGTGAGTATGTCTTTTACATTTCTTCGTGAGTTAATATGACCACGCATAACGTCACCTTTATTCATGTACAGCAAATCGCGATTGCTCTTGCCGTTAATCGGAATTAGCCAATTCTTTTGAACTCCTGAGTTGCGCCTGCTTGATAGGAAGAAGAAAAATTTCAAAAGAAAAATTCCCACAGCCGGTTCGAATTCTACTGAGACTACTGACGAGACCGACATAAACCTCTCTAGTGAATTCAATTTGTTGCCACGCGCCGAGCGTTCTATGTCTCTGGGCTACAGGAGGTTTCGTTCTTCGAGAAATGTAATCGTTGATCCACGGATCCGGCTCGCCGAACGGTGTTGATCAATAACCGAATTGGCGTTGTCGGGCGCAGTCTTCCGATTGCGCAGTATCCGTATAATGTACGACGCCACCAGCACGCCAAATCGGACAAGCGGCGCGAACGGGTAGTTTTGATAAGTCTCTTCAAACGTTTTAGCCATTTCGACATTCCCTGCTGAATCATCTCGGTATTTGAGAGTGTTTCCATGCTCCATTTCAGTCGGTTTTTGCTCCGAGCCGCGATCAGCGATCAGCGACTGAGCCAATCAGACTCAACTTCAGCTTGTGCGTTGTCATAAGCCGCCAAGTATTGCGATCTGATCTCCCTGACCTTGTCGGCCGCAACGAAGGAGCCGAACGTAAGAGCTGCAATCACCCACGTAATAATCACACTCTTCCAGCTCGCATTTCGCCCTTGATATTCACGCAGAGATTTGACTTGACGACACCGTGAAGACTTGGTGTGGCATTTCTGAGATCCTTGAAGGTTATGCCAAACGCATTGCTTGTTCATT
>CAYWBS010000468.1:1600-3376 GCA_964456215.1 uncultured Hyphomicrobiaceae bacterium | reverse complement strand
TGACGGGCGACGTGCCGGCCCACGCCCTCATGGCCGGCGTGCCCGCTCGGCGCATCGGTTGGATGAGTCATGACGGCATGCGCCTCGGGAAAGACCTCGTCTGCCCGAGTTCCGGAAAACACTATAGGGAAACGGAAGATGGCCACCTCGAACTCTGCTGAGCAGGTCACAGCAGATGCTCCGATCGAGTTGATCGATCTCAAGACCCAGCAGACACGAATCCAGTCAGAGATTGAGCGAGCTGTTGCGAAGGTTCTGGCGCACGGCCGCTATATCATGGGACCGGAGGTTGGCGAACTGGAGGAGATGCTTGCCGAGTTTTCCGGCATCAAGCATGCCATAAGTTGCTCCAGCGGAACCGATGCCCTGCTCATGGCGCTCATGGCGCACGGCGTCGGCCCCGGCGATGCCGTTATCTGTCCGGCCTTCACTTTCACCGCCACCCCGGAGGCGGTTGTGCTTCTCGGCGCGACCCCCGTTTTTGCCGACGTCGGCGAGGAGACCTTCAATCTCGACCCGGCGCACTTGCCGAATGCCATCAAGACCGCCCGGGCAAATGGATTGGACCCGAAGGTCGTGATGCCCGTCGATCTGTTCGGTCAGCCTGCCGATTACGAGGCAATCGAGGAAATCGCGGCCGGCGAGGAAATGTTCGTCCTTTGCGATGCGGCCCAGTCCTACGGCGCCAGCTATCGTGGCCGCAATGTCGGCCAGATCGGTCATGCCACGGCGACAAGCTTCTTTCCGGCGAAACCGCTCGGATGCTATGGCGATGGTGGCGCCGTCTTCACCGGGGACAACGAGCTTGCCGATCGTCTGCGGAGCATCCGTGCCCACGGCACGGGCAAAGAGAAGTACGACATCGTCCGCTATGGACTCAACGGCCGCCTCGACACCATGCAGGCCGCCATTCTCATCGAAAAGCTCAAGATCTTCCCCAGTGAGATCGAAGCGCGCGACCGAATTGCAAGGCGATACACGGAACGCCTTCACGACATCGCCGCGGTGCCGAGGCTACTTGACGGCGCACATTCGGTCTGGGCGCAATACACGCTGCGCATTGCGGCGGGCAAGCGCGATCAATTGGCAGAACGCCTCAAACAAAAGGGGATACCGACAGCGGTCTATTATCCGCGCCCGCTGCACCTCCAACCTGCCTATGCGCAGCTTCCGGTGGCTGAAGGCGGCGCCGATCTTTCAACAAGGCTTTCGCAGGAAGTCCTCAGCATTCCCATGCACCCGTATCTTGACGAGCCGACACAGGATCGGATCGTCGACGCGCTAATCGAGTGCATCGAGCAGTAGAGCTACAGCATAATCCAACCAGATCTCAGAGCCCTTCCAGCAACGCGCGCACCTGTGCCGTGCGGTGGCGATGAGTGTGTAAATTCATCACGTGCTCATATGCCTGATCGACGATCCGCCGGCGCTCTCCGGCATCCTTGAAACGGCCGATTGCGTCATCGGCATTCGAGAAATCGGGTTCGATCGCAACATAATGCTCGTCCGCTACCAGAATGTCATTGAACCGGCCTCGCAGCATGATCTGGCATGTTTTCGTCCCGATCGCATCGAAGTGCCGCGACGAGATCGCCTTTCCGTAGGCAGGACAACGTTCGGCGTTGCGAAAAAAACGCTGTTCGAGCTCTGCGAACGGCGTGTCGAAATCATCCAGAACCTCAAACTTCACCGGCCCATGCTTGAGCGCTTTCCACAATATCGACTTCACCGGCGAGGGTAGGTATCGCGCCATCCGCCTGAGCCACCCGTCATTGG
>CAYWBS010000468.1:0-1590 GCA_964456215.1 uncultured Hyphomicrobiaceae bacterium | reverse complement strand
GACGCACGAGGTCATCATCCCGTTCGAGGTACCAGCTGCCGGTCTCGGTCGAGATCGTGCCCCGGCAGTTGCCAAGGAAATTGGCCCATTCGGTCCGGCTGAGGCGACTGCTCTCGCTGATGTCCACTGTGAGATCGTAGCTTGATGAATGCTCGAGGAAGAACGCAATTATCCGATTGCGGTCTTCGTCGCCAAGAAAAGCCGGATAGCGGTACCCTTTGACACCTAAGTCGAACCGGCGCGCTTCATGCGCCGGTCCCGGCGAGAACGCCATCGGATTGAGGGCGTGCGGCACGGAGACGATTCGATAATCGTGACCGCCGTAAAGGAACTCGCCGGCATCAATTATAAGCTGCGTGGCGACCACGTCGCACCTCGCTTGGTTGAAGAGCCGAACCTTCTTCGGCAGCGAGACATAGGGAGAGTTGTACTCATTGCCCGCAAATGCGAGCAGCCGTCCGCGTGGCCGCTGCTGCAGGACACTCGCAACTCTCGCAAAGTAATCCAGCGTATCGCTGTTGGTGCTGTGCAACATTATTATCGCGTCGAAATCCCGGATCTTGCGGGCAAGCTCAGTGGGATTGACGGTCAGGATGTTCTCTTTCTCGCAATCAAAATCCGGACTTGCGACAAAAGCATCGCTCCAATCATCATAGTACGACGCGCGATTCGGATAGCTGAGGGTCAAGAGCAACGTGCGAATCGCGCTTTTCATACTGTATTTGGTCGGCATGAATGCGTTGGCCCTTTTAATTGGCGTGCAATTCGGTTTTTTAGGTGGATCTCCTATCAGGGTTAGGTTGTCACGCAGACTGACAGTGGAACGAAGTAAGTCTGAACAACGACATACTCGCAGGACGAAAGCGGACGACCAATGTCATTCGCTCCTGTGACCTTAGTAGCTCAGACGCGTCGTGTAGCGTGTATGGAGAACGAGTGTGTTGACGCGCGATTCGCGTATTGTGCCGGCGGCATCGTCGAATTCGTGAATTATTCAAGCGTTCTGCACCTGCACGGAACGCCCATGGATCCACTCGCTCAGGCAGTCTACGATCTTCTCGGCCGCATGACCTTGTCCGTACTCGAGAATTTTCTGTCGCGGCCTGAAATCTGGGCCGCGCCACAAGCGGTTCCAACCATGATCCACGGTCTCGACCCATTCGGTCTCGCTGCGGAGGGTGATACATGGCACCCTATGAAAATAGGCTTCCTTTTGCAGGCCCCCTGAGTCTGTAAAAACCGCAACCGCGCCATGGAGCAGACGGTGCATGTCAAGATAGCCAACCGGCGGGATCGCGGTCAGGCCAGCGAGGGATAGCCCATGTTCCGCAGCGGCCTTCTGGGTTCGCGGATGCATCGGCAGCACAATAACGGGATGGTTTGAGCAGGCTCGAAGATACGCAATTATCTCCGCGAGTCGACCCGGATTGTCGGTATTTTCAGCACGATGAATTGTCGCGACCGCATAGCCGCCATCCTCCAGGCAGAGCCGTTCGAGGATCCGGGACTCCGTTCGCGCCCGTGCCGCAGCATGGATGGTGACGTCATACATGACGTCGCCGACATTTTGCACACCCTGCGTAATTCCTT
>CAYWBS010000467.1:0-3380 GCA_964456215.1 uncultured Hyphomicrobiaceae bacterium | reverse complement strand
CGGTTGATCGCGCCCAGGTTCGGGCCGACATCCACGAGCACGATGTCGGCGGCAAGCGTCTCTCCCGCCAGATGCAGAAGAGGCCCCGCTTGCGGAGCGCCGTGAGCGACAATCAATGAAATCAGGCTCGGCGCCGTTCCGGAGCCGGTGAACACGGTTTCAAACCCGGCGAGCCGGCAACACTTCGCCGTTGCCTCGCCGACAGCGAAAGCGGGCTTTGCGATCAGCGCTTCGCGCGTCGGATTGCCGATCAGCGCTCTGACGCCGTTGCGGCTTGTGGCGATAACGGCCTGAATACCCGAGGCGGGCAGCGGCTCGGTGATGGGGAATTCGATATGAAGCAGGGGCTCGACGACCGCCTTATGTCCGAGCACCGCGAGACGTCGCGCCAAATCCTGCCCGTCAGGCTCAGGGCGCGTCACGAGCAGCCGCATCAGCTCACATCCGAGAAAAAATCAGCCGTGACCCTGCCACGCACCTCCACTGCGGCCTCGCGGCCAATGGCAACGGCGTCGCCGGCCCGCCCCGTCTTCGCCGTTTCGTGCCATTCCGATCCGTCGGGCCGCAAGATTATGCCACGGAATGTCAGCTCATCGCCCTCAAATTCGGCAAGACCGGCGATCGGCGTCCGGCATGAGCCGTCCAGTTCCGCGAGAAAGGCCCGCTCCACCGCAACGCAAATTGCCGTCTGCTTGTCATTGAGCGGAACGAGCAGGCGTTTGATTTCATCGTCCCTGTTGCGCGTCTCAACGCCGATGGCGCCCTGGGCGACGGCGGGAAGCATTTCGCCAACCGGCATGATGGCGGTGATCCGGTCTTCGAGCCCAAGGCGCTTGAGACCGGCCGACGCCAGAAACGTCGCGTCGGCGTCGCCCTCGGCAAGTTTGCGAAGCCGAGTTTCGACATTCCCCCTAAAAGTGGTGACCTTGAGATCCGGCCGCAAACGCTTGACCTGAGCCTGGCGCCTCAGCGAGGCGGTTCCGACAACTGCGCCTTCCGGCAAATCCCGAAGATTTTCCGCTTTCAAGCTCAAAAAGGCATCGCGAACATCTTCACGTGGAAGGATGCAGGCGACGCCGAGACCCTCCGGCAATACGGTCTGCAAATCTTTCATCGAATGCACGGCAAGATCGATCTCGTCAGCCAGAAGCGCCTCTTCGATTTCCTTGGAAAAGAGACCCTTGCCGCCAAATTGGCGCAGCGCCTTATCCTGGATCCGGTCTCCCGTCGTCGTGATCTTCACAAGCTCGACGACATCCGCACCAAACTTATGAACGTCGATGAGGCGGCGGCGCACTTCATTCGCCTGCCAGAGCGCCAAAGGGCTGGCGCGGGTGCCGATACGGATTTTGCGGGATTGCACCGCATTCCCTCCTAATGCTAGTGGTTCGATCAGGACACAAAGTGCCGACTTAATTGGCATCCTGAATGGAAAAGGCGAACCACGATCAAACAGTCAGGCGCGCAAAGCGGTCTGACGGATGCACCGTTCATCAGAGCCGCACCGCTTGGCCATATAGACGATCTTGCGCCGGACGAGCGCACATTAATGCCCCCTGCGCTGAATTTACGCAAATTGTCATGAGAGGGCGCTCATGGCAAATCGGTTTTGGCGAACCTGACTATGACTCATCTCACAGTTCTCGGCATTGAAACAAGCTGCGATGAAACTGCCGCCGCCATTGTCAGGCGTATGGGGCCCGGAGAGGGCGAAATCCTGTCGAACATCGTGCACTCACAGATCGAGGAGCATCGCGCCTTTGGAGGGATTGTCCCGGAGATCGCCGCCCGCGCCCATGTGGAATGTCTTGACGCAATTGTCGCGGCTGCGCTCAGCGAAGCGGGCGTCTTTTTTAGCGATTTGGACGGCGTCGCCGCTACGGCGGGGCCGGGACTTGCAGGCGGCCTTATGGTCGGGCTGATGACGGCAAAAGCCATCTCCTCGGTTCACAACAAGCCACTGCTCGCGGTCAACCATCTCGAAGGACATGCCTTGACGGTCGGCCTTACCGAAGGCCTGGAGCCGCCCTATTTGCTGCTGCTGATCACCGGCGGGCATACCCAGCTTGCCGCGATCCGCGAAATAGCACGGTACCAGCCGCTCGGGACGACGGTGGATGACGCGATCGGCGAGGCATTCGATAAGACAGCCAAATTGCTCGGTTTAGGCTTCCCAGGAGGGCCGGAAGTGGAACTCTGGGCACGCAAAGGCGACCCGGAGCGCTTCGCCTTTCCCCGGCCGATGCTTGGTCGCGAGAGACCGGATTTTTCCTTTTCCGGCTTGAAGACTGCGCTTCGCCAGGAGGCGACGCGGATTAAACCCCTGAGAGATGGAGACATCGCCGATCTCTGCGCAAGTTTCGAGGCGGCGGTCATCGCCACCGTGCAAGACCGCCTCGACCGGGCGATTGGACTATACCGGACCATGGTCAAACCCCGCCAAGATCACCATCTTGTGGTCGCCGGCGGCGTCGCTGCCAACAAGGCACTTCGCCGCGCATGTGAAGCCACGGCGGAGATGGCCGGATTTCAGATCCACATCCCACCGGCCGCCCTATGCACGGACAATGCGGCAATGATCGCCTGGGCGGGGGCTGAACGGCTGGCGCGCGGCTGGACGGACCCGCTCGACGCCGCGGTACGGGCGCGCTGGCCGTTGGATATGATTTCGCCGGCTCACAATCCGGAACCGCGGGCCAAGGACCGCGTTTCATGAGCCAGGCAGAGCCGCGCCGGAAGATGAGCGAAACCCTTTTGAAGAGGAGGCGCCCGCGGTGATAGAACATATTGGCGTCATTGGCGGCGGCGCCTGGGGAACGGCGCTCGCCCTGACGGCGCTCCGCGCCGGGCGGCGCGCGACGCTCTGGGCCGTCGAGCCGGAGACCGTCGAGAATATAAACAGCTACCGCGAGAACCGGGTCTATCTGCCGGGTATAAAACTCGACGCCGAAATGCGCGCGACCACAGACTTCTCCGACCTCGCGGAATGCGATGTCCTGCTGATGGTGGCACCGGCGCAATTCGTCCGGCCGGTGTCAAAGGTCCTTGCCAATGAGCTTACCGGCGTCCGGCCCATCGTCATCTGCGCCAAAGGGATCGAGCAAAAGAGCGGAAAGCTGATGTCCGCGGTTCTCGCAGAAACCGTGCCGGACGCACCTCTCGCCGTTCTTTCGGGGCCGAGTTTCGCCATCGAAGTTGCGCGCGGCCTGCCGACTGCGGTCACCCTCGCCTGTCCGGACCGGGCACTCGGCGAAGAATTGACCTACGGCCTGGGCCATTCCGCGTTCCGGCCCTATTGGACCGACGATGTAACCGGCGCCGAAGTCGGCGGCGCCGTCAAGAACGTGCTGGCGATCGCCGCCGGAATTGCGGACGGAAAA
>CAYWBS010000466.1:1666-3393 GCA_964456215.1 uncultured Hyphomicrobiaceae bacterium | reverse complement strand
CAAACTACTTCGCCAACTCGGGATATGCTTCCATCTAACGTGATCACGCTCTAGGGTACTTCCCGAAAGCTGGCACTCCGACCGGCTCGCTGCGCGTTTCAATATCGGAAGCGCCGCGGGGAGCGCCATGCCAAACAAAAACGACTGTGAAACGTCCAAGCAGATTCCGAAAATCCTACGGACGCCGATGACCTATGACTTGGATTTTCTTTGGGAGGCGATGATCGCCAAGTTGACTGGAAAAGAAGTCGACGCCCGTATTATGGATCGGCAGGTACGCCAATTTAGAGAGCGACTTGATGCCGTTCGCCAAAATTACGACTTGCCAAGGTCCGAGCTTGGCTTAACTGACTTGGAGCTTCAATTGTGCGTTGCCCAATTTCCCGAAGGGTTTCGTCCCGTCGCCGAAGGTTTTAGTGCCAAGGGGCACAGCCGCTGGACGGCCGGCAAGAAGCTCAGATTAGTTTCATACATTGATCAGTGTCGCGAACGTGGCCTGACAATAGGGGACGCGGCGAAAGGGTATCTGTGCCTCCACGTCGACAGAATGCGAACTCCTCGCACCATTATGCGCGCGTATTTCAAGTTCAAACGACAATTGTCGACCGGGGATTTGACGGCGCAGGAGAAAATTGATCTCGCGCGGATTTATTCGGACCGCTGCGCTTAGTCGCAATGTGCGAAATAAATCGGCGCTCATATCGCACATGACATTCGATATGCGCTAGCTCAGTGTCAGGTCATCTCGATTCACCAATGGAGATGACCATGAACCGACATTATCGCAGGGCCCACGCGTCCATCTATCTCAAAGACAATTACGGCATCCACGCTGCTGTAGGCACTCTCGCCAAATGGGCGAGCATTGGCGGCGGGCCGCCATTTCATTATGACGGCCGTTTCCCAATCTATGCGCAGGACGATCTCGATGCTTGGGCTGTCGAGCGGCTCGGCAAGGCTGTGCGCAGCACATCGGACACTCCGGAGGCCGCCGTCTGATGAAATCACTCAAGAAGGGGGAAAGCCGCGTCATGGCTCTCAGGACGCGGCTTTCAATCCGATCTCCAATCAATAGGCACCCGATCGGCGGGCAGGGTATCACCTTTGGCGCGGCTTCTGGACCCGGAAAGCACCGGCGATGCCGTGAGCGGCTGTTCGCTTGATCAAGCCGCTAGCCAGGGCGAAGAAAGATATAAGGACATGCATATTTCTATATATCCCGCGCGTATCCGTCAAGGGAGGCGCGATCATGGCTTCTGAATATGATGGGGTCTCGGCGCGGAGTCTCGCGAAAGCGCTGAACGCAAAACGCAATGGAAATTGCTGGATGGCGTGTTGCCCTGCGCATGATGACCACAATCCGTCTCTTTCGATCCGACAGGGCAAGGGCGGCAAGGTCCTTGTCAAGTGCCATGCGGGCTGCTCGCAGGAGGCTGTGATTGACAAGCTGAAGCGTGGAGGTCTCTGGCCGCAGCATAAACGCAACGGCAAGGCAGGGAACCAGCGGTTTGTCATCGCGACTTACGATTATCGGGACGAGCACGGCGATCTGCTTTTTCAGTCCGTCCGTTTGAAGCCGAAGGGGTTTTTCCAGCGGCGGCCGGACGGCAAGGGTGGGTGGATTAATAACCTAAAAGGAGTCCCCCGCGTCCCATTTCGGGTACGGGAAACGCGGAAAGCGGTTGCGCAGGGGCATTCAGTTTTCGTCGTCGAGGGCGAGAAGGATG
>CAYWBS010000466.1:0-1656 GCA_964456215.1 uncultured Hyphomicrobiaceae bacterium | reverse complement strand
GAGACTTTGGCAAACCGACAAATCCCGGCTACTTGCAATGCCGGCGGCGCCGGCAAATGGCACGCCGAACATGCGGCATATTTAGAAAATGCCGATGTCATCATCATTCCCGACAATGACAAAGTCGGCCGAGATCATGCCGAGAGTGTAGCCGCATCCCTCTATGGCATTGCCAAGCGAATTCGCGTCCTAGAACTTCCGGGCCTTGCTGAAAAGGGCGATGTTTCAGAGTGGTTCGCGAGCGGAGGGACATCCGAAAAATTCTGGGCTTTGGCGGAAGATGCTAATGATTGGCACCCCCCGGCCAAGAGCGAGTCCCCACCGCAGCCGGCATCAACAAGCACTGATGGTGGACATTTGTATTCCCATTGGCATGTCGAACCATGGGATGAACCGGTTTCGACCACGGCACTTATTGAAGCCGTCATGGGGCGCATCAGGTGCCACGTCGTCATGACTGTTGAAGCGGAATTGGCCGTTGCCCTCTGGATACTCTTTTCGTGGGTCCATAGGGCTGCGGTTCATAGCGCATTACTGTTGGTGACAAGTCCGAGAGAAGAATGCGGTAAGTCGACATTGCTGGGTCTGGTCAAGTTCTTAACGCCCTACGGGCTGAGCGTCGTTCATATGACCGCGGCTGTGCTTTATCGAATGATCGAAAAATGGGGTCCAACGCTCATCATCGATGAGGCTGACCTCGTCTTCAAGAACGATCCTGAAATCGCCGCCATTATCAATTCGGGCTGGACGCGCGGACAGGGCGTGCCGCGCTGCCGTCCGAGAACGCTTGAGCCGGAAATATTCGACACATTCTGCCCCAAAGCGATTGGGATGATAGGTCTGCGGGTTCCGAAAGCGACTTTAAGCCGCGCGATCATTGTTGAATTGCAACGCAAAATCAATGATCAGGAGGTCATAGATTTCGATCACGTCGATGACGCCGAGCTGGCTGAGCTGCGTCGGAAGCTGCTGCGTTGGGCAATGGACAACGCTGATCGCCTCACGGGCCACCGACCAAAAAATCCGGATGGATTTGCGAACCGGCTCACAGCCAATTGGCGCATGATGCTCGCCATTTCCGAACTTGGCGGCCATCAGTTGGCAAAAAAGGCAAGAGGCGCAGCGGTAGCATTGTCGGCGCGCGAGGACGAGGCCGATGCCGGCGGACTCCTGCTGGAGCATTGCAAGCTCATCTTCGAGAAGTCTGGGTTGGACCAGATTGCCCCATTCAAACTCATCGATGAACTATGTGACGACGAGGAGTGGCCGTGGGCGACCTGGTGGCAGGACCGCGATCCCATCACACCGCGAGCGCTCGCGCTAATGCTCAAGAATTACGGAATCCGATCCAAAAAAAGCGGTCGTCGTGCTTATTGCCGGAAAGACTTCGAGGAGGCCTGGAAACGCTATTTGTGAGAGCAATTTTTTAGGGAAGGCCCAATGGGGGCAAATTAAGTGTCCAGAAACGTTGGAAATCAATAAGTTAGCTGACTTCTATGTGTCCAAATCAGAAAAACGGTTGGACACATAGAAATCGCGTAAGCCCCTGATTTTACGAAGCTTTGGACGCTTGGACACTTAAAATAGGGGGTATCGCTAAAATGGACGTGACGGAGCTGGAAAAAGGGCGATCTGGCGACGGGAAGGAAGCCCAAA
>CAYWBS010000465.1:0-3394 GCA_964456215.1 uncultured Hyphomicrobiaceae bacterium | reverse complement strand
GGCGGCCCCGCGTGCATTGATCTGCGCGATGCTGATATTGTCGACGATGACCTCTGTGTCGTTCTTCTGGCCCCATTCCTTGATGTATGTCTCGTTGAACCACTTGTCGTAGCGGGGAACGAAGTGAACCCATTGCAAAATCTTCAGCGTCTTGGCCGCCTTGGCCGGACGCGAAATAAAGAAAGGCCCGGCGCTTGCCGCCAATCCCAGGGCGCCGGCTGTTTTCACAACGTCTCGACGCGTGATCGAGCGTTTTGGTGGTTTCTTTTGCACCATGATGTTTCCTCCCATTGTATCGTTGGCCCGCAAGCGGGCGGTTCGCCGCCGCGCTGTGCGTAGTTCCGCGGGCATTCCTGCTTTCTTGTTGTTCCTAGGCGGGTTCTTGCTCGCCATCAAAGATCGGCGCGCTACCTCTCCTATGGCCGCCGATATTGACAATAATTAGTTACACGGAAAACTAGACGCCGCAATGGATTTTGTACGGAATACGACTCTGCATAGCGCCGGTTTTCGCCGCCACTGGCAACCGGTTTGGGCCTAGCGGTCGAACCGTTCAACTCTATCAACACTTGCTGGCAACAGGGAGTCATTCTCGGCACTTGAAAGATAGGATGCAGGCGTTCGACCGCGCCATGACCTGTGTGCCTTTCTAATTCGGCATTGTTGTCAAGCTCCGCATCCGCGTCCAGTTGCCAATGTCGCCGTATATCGAACAGGTCTTTGCCAAGCTCAAACATCTGTTGCGCAAGGCAGCGGCCCGAACCGCCGAGGCCGTATTCGACGCCATCGCTCAGAGTCTTGATCGTTTCAGCTCAAACGAATGTGCCAACTACTTCGCAAAAGCCGGATATGGCCGGAATTAATATCATCCCTCTTTAGCTCAATTTTTCTGTAGCCGGTCCAACCGCAGCCGGTGGCGCTCGTCGGTTAAAAGGCGCACGGCGCCCCCAAGCGACAGGAATACGCCGAGGGCCGTCCCTCCGGCAATCAGGAACATGATCAGCAGCTGATATTTCGTCGCCTCGATGGGATCGACGCCGGATAGAATCTGTCCGGTCATCATGCCCGGCAGGGCGACGATCCCCGAGGCCGCCATGGCATTGACGATCGGCATCATGCCGGTCTTCAGCGCCTGGCGCTGGACCTGGCTCAGCGCTTCGAACCGCGTCGCGCCAAGGGCGAGCCGCGCCTCGATGGCAGTGCGCTCGCGCTTGACGGTCGCCGTCATGTTTTCAAGACCAAGGCTAATACCGGTCAGCGTATTGCCGAGCATCATGCCGAGAATGGGAAGCACGTAGCGCGGCGCGTACCACGGCTCCGGGCCGATGAGAATACCGACGCCGAATATGGTGGCGATGGTGCCCACGAAAAGCAGCGTCGCCGTGCCGAGCCCATAGGTCCACCAGCCCCGGAACCGGTCCGTCTGCCGGGCCGTGATCTCGCGGCCGGCCAACAGGATCATGATCGCCGCCAGCCCTACGGTCCAAAGCGGCGATGTCTGGGCGAAGATGAACTTCAAGACGAAGCCGATTGCGCCGAGCTGGACGCACATGCGCAGCGTCGCGATCATCAGCTGGCGCTCGATGCCAAGCCGGTAGGCGACCGACAGCGCGCCGTTGACGACGATAAGACAGGCGGCGAGCACAAGATCCCAGTAGGACAGCGTTACATAAGTCATAATTCTTCGAACCGCGCTTTCTTCCCTTGCAAGACAAGCCTGCGCGTTGCCAGGCGCTTCGCCTGCGCTTCGTCGTGGGAAACGAGAATGACGCATTTATCGTGCTGAAGCGCGCGGGAAATCAAAAGCTCCACGCGGCCTCTGGCATCGGCATCGAGCGCCGATGTCGGCTCATCGAAAAGCAGAATATCGGGATCGTCCGCAAGGCCCCTCAGAATGGCGAGCCGCTGGCGCTCGCCGGTGGACAGTTCCCTGATCGGCCGGTCAAGGAGTGGCTCCGTCAGGCCCAGCTCTTCTAGCGCCGGACGGTCATCCTTGGCGGCGGAGAAATGGGGTCGCGGCGTTTCTTCCCACCAGCCGGGCTCGGCGGCGAAATAACGAACGCGCGAGCGCCATTCCGGGCCGCCAAAGTCCTGCCGTTCGTGCCCGTTCAGAAAGATGTTTCCGGAGACGGGGTCGAGATCGGCAAGGGCGCGCAGAAGAAGTGTCTTGCCGGACCCGGACGGCCCCGTGACCACCAGGCACTCGCCGGCCGCCAGCTCGAAATTAAGGGTCAGCCCCCCATGGAGGACCAGGTTTTCGACGGTCAGCATTTTTCCCCGTCCCTCCAAGGGATGTCGCATGATTGGCCGAATTTCAGCGGGCGGCGCCCTCTGAAAACAATTAACTCCGCCGGTATTCCACCAGGAAATGGCGGATCGGATCGTCGCGGCGGTCGTAGAATTCCTCGAACCGAATTTCCTCGAGGCCGGCATCCCGAAAAGCCTTCAGCTCCCGGCGCGAGAGAGGCCAAGGGGGGCCTTCCGGCGTCTCGCCGTCTTCGCGCGCCCGGGTCATGATCAGCACGGTTCCACCCGGAGCGGCGAGAGCGGCGATTTGGTGCGCCGCTTCGCCGGCCCTGTCGCGCGGCAGGGCCTGGAGATTATAGGTCTCATGGACGAGATCGAATGCGCCACGCCACTCCGGCGGAAAGTCAAAGAGATCCGCGTGTTGAAACTGTACATTGATCTCCGGAAAACGCGCCGCCATGAGTTCCCGCGCCCAGGCAATCGCCGTTGCGGAGATATCGAACGCCGTCAACTGCCAGCCCGCTTTCGCCAGGATCTGTGCGTTCTCGCCGAGACCGCAGCCGACATCGATGGCCCGGTCGGCCGGCAAGCCGCACTCCGCCAGCCACGCCTCCAATCTGAAGCGCGGCGCCGCGTCCGCCCAAGGCACCGCGGCACGTTCTCCCTCGGCGCGCCGGTAAAGCGCCTCGAACCAACCGAAGGGATCGCCATCCGATTCAAACTTCCTTTGCAGCTCATAGGAAGCGGCCCGCGCCGCAAGCCGGGCGGCGGCATAGGCCTCGGGGTCCAGCTTGCTTTCCGTCATGCCTTACGCTCCCATTTGCCGCCATCGTTTTGCTGCCAATAGGTGACGTCGTGTCCCGCGGCTTTCGCTGACTGCCATTGCCGGCGGGCCAGGGCAACCGCGGCTTCGTCGCGACCGTCGAACAGATAGACCGCCCGCTCATATTCCGAAAGATCACCGGCATCGGCGCCATCTACGAAAAATCGGATTTGTGCGTCGTTGGGATTGAAGTCGTCGTCTGTCAGAACCACCGGATAGAGGCTGGCATGTTCGTCGGCGTCGCTCCCGTGAGGGATGAATGAGTCGTCGCGATAGGTCCAAAGCGCGGAATCCAGTGCCTCCACCCTTTCACGGCTGGCCGCC
>CAYWBS010000464.1:0-3399 GCA_964456215.1 uncultured Hyphomicrobiaceae bacterium | reverse complement strand
GCGATGAATAACCCTTATCCGTTCCGCAAACGGACGGTGGCGCTCAAGAACGAGATCCGCGGTGAACCGTGAGTTGGCGATGACGATATCGCCTCTCGCCATGACGCTGTTATAGAAAGACTTGAACCATCCTTTATTGCCGTAGGCGCCATGATAGGTGGTGACGAACGGACGGCCCGTCAGGCGCGCCGCCAGCAATGTGCTCCATGCCGGCGCCCGGCTCCGCGCATGAACGAGATCGACACCGCGGTCGCGAAGGACCCGGCCAAGCCGCTTGGCATTGATGAGCATCCGTACGGGGTTCTTGCTCGCGGCGGGAAACTCGATGAGTTCGCCGCCGGCGCTGATGATCGCATCCGCGAGTTTGCCACCTTCGCTGGCAACGAGCGCGACCCCTCCCGCGGCGACAATCGCCTCGGTTATCTCGACCGTGGCACGCTCCGCGCCGCCGGTGTCAAGGCGCGGAATGATCTGCAGAATTGTCGCTCTCGCCATGATGATGTGCTGTTGTGGAAAGTCTTCCGGACCGGCCCTTGCAATGTTGAGAAAAACCGCGCCTCGCGGAGCGAATTCGTAGCCGTGTCATAGGATGGCCGGTCAAAAACTGCAATTGCCGGATTTTGACTGAGATCTTGGCGGCGAAAGGCGGCGGCCTTAGAGCACTTCCCCACGAGGCGTGATTATGGTCCCATCGCGCGTGGCTGATGAATGGCGGCCATTCACCGACCTGCCCGTTCTGTTAGCGAGCATCCTGAATCGGGGAGCAAGCCGTTATCGGCTGTTTGCACCGACAGTGCCCGGCGCGCAATGAGGCAATGTCTTAAGGGTCAGACAGGCCGGATCGAGAGGGGAGGGGGCCGGCCGCTCGGCAGAGAGACCGGCCCAGATGGACGCCGCGCAACCCGCGAAAAAAACGACACGCCAAAAGATCGCGCCTCGCGGCCTTCGGTCATTCATATCGCTCCGCCTCACTGTGCCATTCACTGCAGCCGCCGAGACGACACGTATAACGTGTTATGATTGATTTATTAAAACCTATGATTGCAGTGATTTGTCAACCGCCGTTTGCACGTGCATTGACGTTTGTCCACATCATTACCGGCAATGTCATCGTCCGACCCCACCGGGCCAGGTGGACAATTGATCTACCGGTTTGCAGGTTACGGGCGCGCGACTCGCGGCTTGGCCGCAATTCATACAGCATTGAAAAAATTGATTTGTTGGGGCGGAGCCCCTAACAATGATATTCGTTAGGACAAACCAAGCTTGCCAATGTTGTTTGTAGGGGGGCCTCTATCAAGAGACCGTGAGGCTGGTGGGTGATCTCGATTAAAATGCGGTGGATCGGTTTCTTATGGGTATGCGTCATCCTCGCATTGATGGGCTGCACGAACGACCCATACCCTTCGGCCGATCACCAGAAGAAAATCCTCTATACGTCATTTACGGAAGCGCCGAAAACATTGGACCCCGCGGTCGCCTACACGACGGCGGCCAGCGTCGTTACCGGCAACGTGTTCGATACGCTAGTCGAATATCATTACCGAATCCGGCCCTTCAAGCTGATCGGCGGATTGGCGAAAAAGCTTCCCGTCGGCGAACCGACCGGTGACGGGCGGACCGTATACCGGTTCGAACTGCGGGACGGCATCGAATATCACGAAGATCCGTGCTTCCCGCCGAACCCGGAGCTCGCGGGCAGACGCACCCGCGGGGTACGCGCCTCTGACGTGGCGTTCGAGCTGATGCGCATCGCCGATCCGAAGATCAACAGCCCGGTTGTCAGCAATTTCAAGGTGGTGATCGGGTTCGGAGCCTTCATCGGGCGCTTAAAGGAGCTGCGCCAATCCGAGAAGGGATTTGGCGATCTGCCCGCCCATGTCCAATATCGGCGCGCCGGCGGCATCGAAGGCGTCAAGGCACGCGATCCGCAGGTCCTCGAAATTCTCCTCGATGCGCCTGATCCTCAGATTCTCTTCTGGTTTGCCATGCCATTTACTTCGCCCATGCCCTATGAGGCGGTCGCCTACTATGACGGCCGTGACGGCCGCGATCATCTGGCCGATCATCCGGTGGGCTCCGGGCCCTTTATTCTCAAGCATTATGACAAGCAATTCCGAATGGTTCTCGAGCGCAACGACAGATGGTACGGCACCCGCAATCCGGACGTCCCGGGGGCTACTTTCCCGGTCGAGGGGGACCCTGCCGATATCACGAACGGGGTGATCGATGCCGCCTATATCGGCCGGGCCATGCCGTTCCTTGAGAGGGTTGAGTTTCGCCGGGAACGCGAAAGCATCCCCCGGTTCAACAAATTCCTGCAGGGCTATTACGACAATGGCGGCATTATCAAGGAGAGCTTCGACACCGTTATCGAGGACGACCGGCTGTCCGCGGCGATGAAGGCGCGCGGCATGCGTCTCGACAAGACCACCGAACCAAGCGTGTTTTACATCGGGTTCAATTTGGATGACCCGGTCGTCGGGCGGGCCAGCGGCGAAAAGGGGCGGAAGCTGCGCCAGGCGATGAGCCTTGTGATCGATACGGAACAATATCTGGAGCTGTTTACGAATGGGCGTGGCGTCCCGGCGCAATCGCCATTGCCGCCCGGCTTGTTTGGCTATGATCGCGATTACCGCAATCCTTTTCGCCGGGTCGATATTGCACGGGCCAAGGCGCTGATGGCTGAGGCCGGATACCCGAACGGCATTGACGCCAAGACCGGGCAGCCATTGAAACTGACGTTTGATACCGGCAATACGACCTCTCAGGCTCTCCTCAGCTATCAGTATTTCGTCAATTCCTGGCGCCGGCTCGGGCTCGATGTCGAAATCGCCGCGACGACGTACAACCAGTTCCAGGAGAAGGTGCGCCGCGGCGCCTACCAGATCTTCACCTGGGGATGGATCGCCGATTATCCGGATCCGGAGAATTTTCTGTTCTTATTGCAGACCGCAATGGCGCGTTCGGAAAGCAATGGCCCGAATACCGCGAACTTCAAGAACCCCGAATATGACCGGCTCTTCGATTTGATGAAGGACCGGCAAAACGACGACACGCGAGCGCGCCTTATCAAGGACATGCTGGCGATCCTTGAACACGAGCGTCCGTGGATCGAACTCTACCATCGTGAGGCTTATCAGTTGAGTCATGCCTGGCTCAAAAACGCCAAGCCGATGGGCCTGTTCGTGGATGCCTTCAAATATCTCGATATCGACCCCGAGATGCGCGTCAGGCTGCAACGGGCTTGGAACAGACCGGTCTTGTGGCCCGCCTATCTGCTCCTGGTCCTGGCGGTGATCATCGTCGCACCCGGCATCGTGACATTCTACCGGGAGCGCCAGTGATGTTTGCCTATCTCATCCGCCAGGACCAGGAGCAGATAGGCGGGCCACAAGA
>CAYWBS010000463.1:0-3414 GCA_964456215.1 uncultured Hyphomicrobiaceae bacterium | reverse complement strand
GATATTCGTGTTTATTGTCGCGGTGATCGCCATGCTGTTATTTGCGGCCGCGACGCAAGGGCATTTTATTGTCCGCAGTCGCATATGGGAGAGCCTGCTGCTGCTCCTGGTCGCCTTCACCTTGTTCCGTCCAGGATACTGGCTCGATCAATGGACGGATCCATATGAGGAGGTTCCTCCGGCAAGGATCGTCGAGCTTGCAAGTCAAGCGGCAGTGGACGGCTCGCTGCGGGTCACGCTTAGGGGCGAAGAGCTTGGAACCGGAAAGATTATCACCAAGTCGATGGATTTACCGCTCGGTCCGGTGGGCAAAGGGGCTGATAGGCTGGAACGGTCGGCGGGGCTCGTCTTCAGGGAAGAAGGCGGAAAGACACTCGTCGACAACGTAACGTTCGGAGGCTTCGTCGCGAAAAAACGAGTCGACCTGGATTGGGAGCTTGTCTCGGTTCAGGTTCCAGTGGACCGTATGCCGAAAGAAATCTTCTATGTGCCGGCTTTGCTCATACTTGCCATCGTTTTATGGCTGCAATTCCGCAGGAAAGAGGATGAAGAAAAAGGAGCGGCCGAGCCGGTCGCGGCGCAATAGTCAAACTGCCGCGCGGGGTGGCGACGGCCCGACCAGTCCGAACGGCGAGGCAATATTGGTGGCTATGAATTCGCGTTTAGTGGATGTTCGCTGTCTCCGTTAAGTTCACGGAACATGTTGTAAGAGTCACGTCTCGGAACGGACCGGCATTGTGGGTTTTGGAGAAAGCGGCGGAGAAGCAAAATGTATGATGATGTTCTCTTGGCGATCGATCTGGATGATCAGGATTCATGGCGCAAAGCGCTGCCGGCCGCCATCGAAGTCTGCAAAAGACCGAACGGCCGGCTGCACCTTCTGACCGTGCTTCCAGGCTATGGAATGAGCATTGTTGGGCAGGCATTTCCGGCGGATTACGAAGCCCAGGCCAAACAGAAAGCCAGCGAGCAACTGAAAAAATTCATCGGTGACCATGTGCCCGAGGACATTCAAGCCGATGCATTGGTCGATGAAGGATCCATCTATGATGGGATTCTCCGGACATCGAAAAAGGTCAATGCGGGTCTCATCGTCGTGGCGGCCCACCGGCCGGAATTCAAAGACTATCTGCTTGGACCAAACGCGGCCCGGGTCGTCCGCCACGCGGACTGCTCGGTTCTCGTGGTGCGCTGAACAGACCCGGCGGCAACGCCAAACCGGAAACGCAGTGCCCGGCCGGGTTCTGACGTGAGCGGGTCAGGCCGCCGATCCAAGGTTGGCCTCCTTGATGCCGCCGATCGCCGTTTCGATGCTCGACTCCAGCCGGTCCACGATCATATCGAGATGCGCGCTCCCGACATTGAACGGCGGGGCGAGGAGGATGTGATCGCCCTTTTCTCCGTCATGGGCTCCCGATCCTGGATAACAGATAAGTCTTTCGGCCATGGCCGCGGATTTGATACGGGCGGCGAGCCGCGCGCCGGCCGGAAAGGGCGTCTTGCTGGCGCGGTCCTCCACCAGTTCAAGACCGAGGAAGAGGCCCCGCTGGCGAATATCGCCGATATTGGGATTGTTGCCGAAGCGGGCGTGAAGCATCTCATTCAGCCTGCCGCCCTGGGTCGCCACATTGTCCAGCAAGCTCTCTTCCGCGATGACATTTTGCACAGCCAGCGCGGCCGCGCAGGCGGCGGCGTGGGCCATATATGTATGGCCATGGGCCAGCGCGCCGCTGCCTTCAACAATTCTCTCCGCAAGCGCCTCCCGGACGAGAACCGCGCCTATCGGGAGGTACCCAGCGCCCAGTCCCTTGGCGACGGCGATGATGTCCGGCTCGATTCCTTCCTGTTCGCAGGCGAACGTGCTTCCGGTGCGGCTCATTCCGCACATAACCTCGTCCAAAATCAGGAGGACCCCATATTTGTCGCAGATGCGGCGGATGTCCTTGAAATAGCCGCGCGCCGCCGGAACGACGCCGGCCGTGGCGCCGACCACCGTTTCGGCAATGAAGGCGGCGACGGTTTCGGGGCCGACCCGGAGAATTTCCTCTTCAAGAGCCTGGGCGGCTCTCTTCCCGTAGTCTTCCTCGGCTTCGCCCTCCTGCTGATGGCGGTAGGCGTAGCATGGTTCGATATGGCTTACGGCGTTTCCCGCGATTCCGCCCTCAAGCAGTGGCAGATAGGGCGCGCGGCGCGCTGTGTGACCGCCAACGGCCAGCGCTCCGAGCGTCGCTCCATGATAGGACAATTGCCGGGCGATAAGGCGGTAGCGCTTATGTTCGCCGCGTTCTATATGGATTTGGCGGGCAAGCTTGATCGCGGCCTCGACCGCCTCGGAGCCGCCGGACACAAAAACGACCCGCCCGGAGGGCCATGGGGAACGCTCGATGAGGAGGACCGCCAGGCTTTCCGCGGGTTCGTTGGTGAAGAAAGCCGAATGGGCGAAGGCCAGCCTGTTGAGCTGGCCCTTGATGGCGGCGATGACCTTCGGGTGATTATGGCCAAGGCATGAAACGGCCGCGCCGCCGGATGCGTCCAGATAGCGTTCGCCGTCTCGATCGATCAGATAGAGGCCGTCGCCCCGGACGGCTGTCTTGTAGGTTTCGGAGGGTTGCCGGTGAAGGAGTCGCGTTTGGTCCTGCATATTCATGTTGCCTGAGATTGAAATTTTGAATGTCTTTGAGGGGCCTGCGCCGCTGCATTTCTGGTGTCGCCCGACGCTCCGTGGATCGCGAATAAGCGCCAAACCGGAGCCTGCGAATTTGCCATCCGGGCGATGGTCATTAATTTTTATCTTTGCCCTCTTATTCTCTTATGCGCAAGGGCACGTTTATCAGATGCCGCGCACTAGGTCACTGGGTGCGAATTGCTGTTACCATGGATCGCCGCATCGCTTAACGGGCGTGATAAGTTGCCGACCATGGGGCAAGCAGGCGATGGACGCGGGTATCGTGGAGAACCGAGACTGGTGAATGAGCGGCTGGATAGGGAAAGTAGGGATGATGGCCGCCGGGCGAACTGGTGGAAGGACGCGATTGACGACCAGCCGCGGAAAACGACGCGCCGCCTCCTGTCGCGGCTTCGGGCGCGCCGCTGGCTGCTCGCCAGTGTCGCGCTTGTCATTGTTTTCTTCGTTATCGCGGCGGCACTCTCCCCGCGTTTTGCACTCATAGGATTTGCCGCGATTGTGGGGGCGGCGGCGGTTTTGCCACGTGAAGGTGTGCGGCAACGATTGTCGGCCGTGCGGCAGGCTTCCGCGGACCGGGGATCTCGGATCCATGCCGCTTATAAGGCCATCGTCGATGCGCTGCCCGAGCCGGCGCTCATACTCGATGCGGACGGCAACGTTCTATTCTTCAACCGGTCCGCCGGCGAACTTTTCCCGGCAGCGCGGACCGGTCTGCATATGTCGTCCCG
>CAYWBS010000462.1:0-3443 GCA_964456215.1 uncultured Hyphomicrobiaceae bacterium | reverse complement strand
GGGCTTCATCCGCGATGTGCGGAAGATCGTGGCGATGCTGCCCCGTGAACGCCAAACGCTGCTCTTTTCGGCAACCATGCCATCGGAAGTGACAAAGTTCGCCCGCGAGGTCCTGAGCAAGCCGGAGCGCGTCGAAATCACGGCCAAGACTGTTTCAGTGGAGCGCGTCGAGCAGCATGTTCATCACCTGGCCAAAGCCGCGAAGAACGACTTTCTGGCGCAACTCCTAAATGCGCCTGACCTGGCAAAAGTTATCGTATTCACGCGTACCAAGCGTGGTGCCGACCGAGTGGTCAAACGGCTCGCCAGGGACGGGGTCAGCGCCGGAGCGCTGCATGGAAACAAGTCCCAAAATGTCCGGCAGCGCACGCTCGAAAATTTCCGTAATGGCCGCATGCGCGTGCTGGTTGCCACCGATATCGCCTCGCGCGGGATTGATGTCGACAACGTCACTCACGTCATCAACTACGAACTGCCGAACGAGCCCGAATCTTACATCCACCGGATCGGCCGCACTGCGCGTGCCGGTGCCGCGGGCATAGCGATCTCATTCTGCGATGCGAGTGAGCGGCCGCAACTGCGCTTGATTGAGCGGTTGATAAAACGGTCGTTGAGCGTTGTTGGCAAGGCGCCCGTCGAAACTGAGGCTTCATTGGTCAAAAAGGATAAGGAAGCTCCACGACGGCGAGCTTCGGCCGCACAAAAGAGGCGCCGGCGGTCCCGGCGTTTCGAACGGCGTGCGGCCTAAGGCACGAAACCGCGAGCGCGGATCGCGCCGGTTCACGACGAGAGATCATGCCCCCAAACAGGAGTTCATATGCTGAAAATAGACCATTTCGATTACTCCATTCCCGCCGAGCTCTACGCCTTCAATAAACGGCGCGGCAGCGGGCCCTCAATGACCTACCGCAAGTTCAAGACGGCGGCGATCGCCATCCGCTACCTGATCGAAGAGTTTCCCGGAAGCAATCTGGCCGGAACCATCCTGGAGGTGAACGAGGAACGGTATCGTCAAAAGGAGATTCGTAAGCTCTACGACGACAGCGCTTATCCGTTGCGGCGGAAAACCGGAGAGGACAGTGATGCCGAGAAAAACGAACTATAGTTTTGACCGCTCTCAACGAGCGAAATCCAAAGCCGCAAAGAAAGCCGAGCGGCTTGAGGCCAAAGCCGAAAAATCAGAGGCCAGAAAGGCAAAATCCGCCGCGACCGAGATCCAAGATCCAGGGGAATAACAGTTCCTGCCAAGGATCCGCGTCAGGCAGGAGGAACCCTTAAACAAGGTCGTCGAATGCGGCAAGTACTATTGAGCTGGTCATTCGCAGCATTGGCATCGCGCTCCGGTAACACCCGCCCAGACTAGATCGGTTCTGCACATAGCTTGATCTGCGTCGCCATGGTTCCGCGCAATTTCGCGACCATGCGTCAGCGCTCGGGTTCGCGCAAACTCTTTGGCCATACTCCAAATAAAATCTTAAATACTTCCCAAGTTATAACAATAATATACACAAAAATTTCTGAAATTGTCATGTTGTCGTTAAATATTATGAAAACGTATACCGATTCAAAGATTGAAAATATTTTGGTAAGTACCATATATTTGTCATAAGCGAATCATTCCCGCAGCCTTTTCCAGAAATTTCGTCAAGAGTATTGGGCCAGTCAGCATACTGTAGAGACATTGAGCGGGAGCTCCGGTTTGCACAACAGAGGACATTCAAATGCCATGGCAGAAGGATAACGATGGCCGGAGCGATCCCTGGGGGAGTGGGACCAAAACCGCTTCCGGTCTCGAAGATCTGATCCGGCAAAGTCAGGATGGGCTCAAGCGGATCATGCCGAGTGGTCGCCCGCGCGGAGTAATCGTTCTTGCCATTCTCGCTCTGGCCGGTCTGGGCGCATGGACGGCCTATTATACTGTGCCGAGCGACACTGTCGCTGTCGTGCAACGATTTGGTAAATATCTCAACAATGTTCCGCCTGGACTGCATTTCAAGCTGCCGCTGGGCATTGATGTAGCGACGATTGTTCCTGTCAAACGACAGTTAAAGCAGGAATTCGGGTTTGTAACACCAGGCGCCAGAGATCCACACCAGGGTCCTCGTCTTCGCGACGGAAAGCGGGAAACGGAGATGGTGACGGGTGACCTGAACGCCGCACTGGTGGAATGGGTAGTTCAATACCGGATCTCGGATCCCGTTAAATTTCTTTTCGAGGTTCGGGAACCGAGTGAAACGCTCCGTTACGTTTCCGAATCCGTAATGCGGGAAGTTGTCGGCGATCGCACCGTCGACGAAGTAATTACCATCGGCCGGCAGGAAATCGAAACGGAAGCGCTGACCAAGATGCAGGCGCTCTCAACCAAATACGCAATGGGGATCAGCATCGACCAGGTGCAATTGAAGAACATCAACCCGCCCAAACCGGTGCAGGAGTCGTTTAACGAGGTGAACCAGGCCCAGCAAGAGAAAGAGAAACTGATCAACGAGGCCCGGCGCGATTACAACAAGGTGATCCCGCTGGCCGAGGGCGAGAAGGATCAGCGGATTCGCGAGGCCGACGGTTACCGGCTCAAGCGGATCAATGAAGCGGAGGGCGATGTCGCCCGGTTCAGCGCTTTGTTGGCGGAATACAGCAAGGCCCCGGAGGTCACGCGCCGGCGCATCTACCTCGAAACCCTGCAGGAAGTCATGCCGGGCATACGCTCCAAGATCATTGTCGATGAACAGACGCGCAGTATCCTGCCATTGCTGAATCTTGACCCCCAGAAGGAAGTTCGAAAATGAGGAGGATTACGCAGATAGCTCTTTTGGCGGTTTTGGGCATCGGATCGTACGTCTTGATGAGTTCGATCTATACGGTGAGCGAAGTCGAGCAAATGATTATCACCCAGTTCGGTAAGCCCGTCGGCGATCCCGTGACATCCGCCGGACTGAAGATCAAGTTGCCCTTCATCCAGAACGTCAACCCGATCGACAAACGCGTTCTCGAATGGGACGGCAATCCGTCTGATATGCCAACCAAGGACAAACTTTATATCTCGGTCGACCTCTTCGCCCGCTGGCGTATTACAGATCCTCTCCAGTATTTTCTGCGGTTGCGCGATGAACGCAGTGCTCAGTCCCGTCTGGACGATATTCTGGGAAGCGAGACCCGTAACGCTGTCGCCAAGCATGAACTGATCGAGATCATCCGTACCACCAAGGACCGTGTGCCGCTGCGCGACGGCCTCCTGACCGACGCGGAACGGGAGCTGAATATGGGCTCGCTGGTGCCAATCCAGAAGGGACGTAAACTTGTCGAACAGGAGATCTTTACCGCGGCTGCCGAGAAGGTTCGCGTGTTTGGTATCGAATTGCTCGATATCCGGTTCAAACGGATCAATTATAATGAAAGCGTGCGCCCGAAGATCTACGATCGAATGATCAGCGAACGGCGGCAGA
>CAYWBS010000461.1:0-3454 GCA_964456215.1 uncultured Hyphomicrobiaceae bacterium | reverse complement strand
TAGACCCGCTGGTAATCGAGCGGCGGCACGTCCCGGTTCTCCTTGGGGCTGAGACCGCCAAGCCAGGCCTTGCGGGCATGGATAATGACCGTCGCGCATCCGGCCCGGCTGACGGTTTCCAGGAAGCGGTCAAGCGCCTCCCCGCTGTCCTGGTCATCGATGCCGATCCGGCATTTCACGGTGACCGGCAGCGAAACGGCCGCCTGCATGGCGGCGACGCAATCGCCGACCAATTCGGGTTCGGCCATCAGGCAGGCGCCGAACCGCCCCGACTGCGCCCGGTCCGACGGGCAGCCGATATTGAGATTGATCTCGTCATAGCCGAAATCGGCGCCGATGCGCGACGCGGCGGCAAGCTCTTCGGGGTCGGCGCCGCCGAGCTGCAACGCCAGCGGACGCTCCTCGGGGCTGAAGGCCAGCAGCTTCTCAAGGTCGCCATGGACAATGGCCGCCGCCGTGACCATTTCCGTGTAGAGCCGCGCACGGGTGGTGAGCAGCCTCAGGAAATAGCGGCAATGGCGGTCCGTCCGCTCCATCATCGGAGCGACGGAAAATTTTCGTTCGCCTGCCATCGGTGCGCGTTCCACAAGCTTATGAAGGGTCATGAGCCGCGATAAAGGGCGGCGGCATAGCGGACGCGCATATGCGCCGCCCGCACTTCAGCTCCGCCGCCCTTGCTAGCACACCGGGAGACCGGGTTCACCGGAAAATCTCGCGCGCCCGCGCCGCCGGGGCTTGAAAGCAGAGGGGCCGGCATGCGACACAACCGACTTGACACCGCGGCAAGAAGCGGGAACAGGCCCTGAGAACGGTCCGGCCATCGGGCCTCACGGGAGGACATGCACCATGCCGAAATTCGCAGCCAATCTATCGATGATGTTCAAGGAGGTCGAATTTCCCGACCGCTTCGCCGCCGCCGCCGAGGCGGGGTTCAAGGGCGTCGAATATCTTTTTCCCTATGATTTCGGCAAGGACGAGCTGGCAGGGAAACTCGAAGAGAACAAGCTGCGACAGGTTCTCTTCAACCTGCCGCCCGGCGATTGGGCGGCCGGCGAGCGGGGAATTGCCATTCTCCCCGACCGGGTGGAGGAGTTTCGCCAAAATGTCTCCACCGCCCTCGACTACGCGAAGGCTCTCGGCTGCAAGCAGCTCCACAGTCTTGCCGGCATCGCGCCCGAGGGAAGCGATCGCGCGGTCCTGCAAAAGACCTATATCGAGAATTTGCGCCACGCGGCGGAGAAGCTTGGCGTGGCCGGCATCAAGCTCTTGATCGAGCCGATCAACACGCGCGACATGCCCGGCTATTTTCTGAACCACATAAGGCAGGCACGAGATATCATTGAAGAAGTTTCGTCAGAAAATCTCTTCATTCAATACGACATTTATCATATGCAGATCATGGAAGGCGATCTGGCGCCGACGATCGAGGCAAATCTCGACCGGATCGCCCATATGCAGTTGGCGGATACGCCGGGCCGGCATGAACCGGGAACCGGTGAGATCAACTATCCCTTCCTGTTCAACCATCTGGATAAGATCGGCTACGGTGGTTGGATCGGTTGTGAATATGTACCCGCAACGACAACCAAAGAGGGCCTTGACTGGTTCAAACCCTATCGCGGCAACGTCGCCGCGGCGGCTTGAGCGCGGTCAAGCCAGACCAGGAGGAAAGTAGACATGACCAATATCGGTTTTATCGGCACAGGGATCATGGGCGCGCCCATGGCCGGACATCTCGCCGCCGCCGGCCACGACATCGCCGCCTACGACATCGCCGGCGTGCCGGAAAGCCTCGTTGCCGCCGGCGTCAGCAAAGTCGGCTCCTCGAAGGAAGCCGCCGAGCATGGCGATATTGTCATCGTCATGGTGCCGGATACGCCCCATGTCGAGGCGGTGCTGTTCGGCGAGAACAGCGTCTCCGAGGGCCTCGCGCCCGGCAAGATCGTCGTCGATATGAGCTCCATCTCCCCGATCGCCACGAAAACCTTCGCCGGGAAAATCAATGCCCAGGGGTGCAAATATCTCGATGCGCCGGTGTCGGGCGGCGAAGTGGGCGCAAAGAACCAGACCCTCACGATCATGGTCGGCGGCGACCAGGAGACCTTCGACACCGTCAAGCCGCTGTTCGATATCATGGGAAAGAACATCACGCTGGTCGGCGGCAATGGCGACGGACAGACCACCAAGGTCGCCAACCAGATCATTGTCGCCCTGAATATCGAGGCCGTCGCCGAAGCGCTCATCTTCGCGTCGAAGGCCGGCGCCGACCCGGCCAAGGTCCGCGAAGCGCTGATGGGCGGATTTGCGTCCTCGAAGATCCTGGAGATCCACGGCGAGCGCATGATCAAGCGCACCTTCGATCCCGGTTTCCGCATCGAACTGCATCAAAAGGACCTGAACCTGGCGCTCTCCGGGGCGCGGGAGCTGGGCATCTCGCTGCCGAACACGGCGACGGCGCAGGAGCTCTTTAACGCCTGCTCCGCCAGGGGCGGAAAGGCCTGGGATCATTCCGCCATGGTCCGTGCCCTGGAAACCCTTGCCGATCATCAGGTGGCCCAGAGCGAGGCCGACGTAAAGGCGGCCTAGTGAGGTGGATTTGAAGTTCCTATGATAATTGCAGCGCCCGCTTTTAGGAACTTCAAATCCATAAACCTCACTAGATTCAATAAATTCCTAGTGTCCTTTTTGAATCCAAAGTTCGTTCGGAGGGGGCTGAAAAGTGAGACGAACTTTGGATTCAGGACACTAGGGTCGCCCGGCGGTTTTCGCGGTCTTCAAACAGAGGCGCCGGCTCGTCGATTGCGCGGCCGGCGCTTTTGCCGCCTCACGGGCCCGCCGAATGTGGTTAACAGCCACGCATGGCATAAATGCCTCAGCCGACCTTCCCTCTTACATAGTTACCAAGATACAAGTATTAGTCCTGTATAATCACACCGCCCAATTCCCGTAAAATGCCGGAAGCCGGCCGCCGCACCGGCATGTGTTGACGATAGCTGGACCGCTCATGAAAACCAAAACGCCCCGCCCGATTCTCCTCAAGAACTACAAGCCATCGGACTATCTGATCGACACCGTCGAATTGGATGTCCGGTTGCATCCCGCCAGGACCCTGGTCAAGTCGAAGTTAAAGATCCGGCCGAACCCGCGATCCGCCGCCGGCGAAGCGCCGCTCAGGCTCGACGGCGCGAATTTGTCGCTCGAGCGCGTCGCCATCGGCGGCAGGAAACTGGCGAGATCCGGCTACCGGATCACCAAATCGAGCCTGACGATTCCCAAGGTCCCAAACCGCAAGTTCACGCTTGAGATCACCACGAGCTGCGCGCCGAAGGACAACAAATCCCTGTCCGGCCTCTATCAGAGCCGGGGCATCTATTGCACGCAGTGCGAGGCCCAGGGCTTCCGGCGCATTACCTATTATCTCGACCGCCCGGACGTGCTCGCGAAATTCACTACC
>CAYWBS010000460.1:0-3466 GCA_964456215.1 uncultured Hyphomicrobiaceae bacterium | reverse complement strand
TTCGCAGCTTGCGGCTATGTCAGTTTGGCCGGACGGGCTCGTGACATTATATTTGACATTTGACGGCGGTGCCATTTGACGGCAGTGCCCGGGGACTCTCCCGGCTCAGGATCAAGCGGACAAGACAAAATCAGGTGATGGGCAATGGAAGTGATGGTGACCCCGGCAGGATTCGAACCTGCGACCCTCAGATTAGGAAGCTTACTTCGTGTATTGAATCTATTGACAGTTCAGCCCCCGTGTCGCGTTTATGTTGCATCCCTGGCGGATGACCCAAAGCGGACATTGCGCGGCGCTTGTTTGAATTGGTCCAGCTTGAACTCTTTACGTTCACGGTCGTTTTTAAACGAAGCGGACCTGCCACACTATTCTGGCGTGAAATGGTCCTCGTTTGGTGGGGCACCGCCATGCTGAAGAGCAGTCTTAAAACTGGCGACAGTTGTGTCTACGATATGCGCGGCCTCCTTCACGTGCAACATCGCCTGCTTCCCAATCTGCCGAGCCGCCCCTGGCGATTTCGCCAAATCCACTTGGGCTACCAGCTCCTTGGCCTTTTCGAGTTCCAGAAAGGCGGGGCTCAGCATTTTGCGCACATCATCTATCAGTATCTGCTCCGGGGGATTCTTCCCAAAGGCCCTCGAAAATGCCAAGTCGATGTCTTCGATGAAGGCAGCAAATCGAAAAAAATCAGGTAGGCAAAGGACCTCATATTCCGGAGGGATGGAAGGGCCCACCCGCGCCGATATGCATCTCTGTACCCCCTGCGACTCCCTCCTTACATTCTCTGCAATATCTCCTATGCAATGGAGATCTGGAAACAAACCCCTTCTCCAGACTTCAAACCCATTCTCATGATTAAAGACTTTGGTTGTCCCGGCATAAAGGGCACACCCTCTGCCCGTCATCGCCGAGACGCTCGCGTTGTTATCTCGTCCAAAACCGGGTTCGTTAGATTGGGTCCAGTCATCACCGTCCCTGGTGACGATCACCAGGGCGTCTCGGGGAATGAGCTGGGGTTGCCGGATCCCCACGTAAAGGCTGCCTCCCGAAACGGCCATCGAAGCTAAAGCGGAAGGGACACCCACCTCGCAGGGGGCGCCGCCGAGGCCCGGACAAAACAGCGCCCAAGGGGTCACATCACGCGGAGTGGCTGTACCCCTTGCTAGCCTGAGAATCCGAAAATCACTTGCTCCGGGGCCACCTCCTGCTATCCCGAAGTAGGGGGTATCCCGGAAAACCTCCATCTTTATAAAATCCACCCCGGTGCCAAAGCAGTCTTCACTCAGTAGGTCCATGGAGCCAACCTCAGGCTCGCCCCCCGTTACCCGGAAGTTGGAGTACTTCCCAACTACGCAGGGCCCGCTTCCACGCGTCGTGCCGCCGAGGCCCGCCCACAACAGCTCGCCTTGCCCCTTCAGGATTGCGGAGCCAACTGTGTCCGGGCGGGCGGTATCGGGAAACCGGAACCCGTGCCACTGATCTGTGCCACTTGATCCAGGATCCAAGTCTTCGAAGAAGCAGAGCGTCTGGACGTCACTACGGCCTCGCAGTAAGCAAAGCATGCCGCGACGGGTGTCCGCTCGCGTGACAGTTCCCAGTGCGAGGATGGTAACTGGTGGCGCCGGAAGGTCCACTCGTGTCCAGCTGGCCATGCGTTCTGGGTAGTTCCGGCCCCAGCGCCAAAGCTGATCGGAAACACTTACAAAGAGCCCATCATTGAAGGCGATCATATCCGTCACGGGATAGTCCAAGGGGAATTCGCGGAGGCGCGGCGTGAAATCATGCCAGACGTCATCGTCCCGAAGCGTGGCCCTCAGTATGCGCGCATGCTCTAAAGATGAGAACGATCGGGGGATACTGGCTACGTAGATATGGCTTCCCAGAATGGTCATTGCTTGTGCTTCGTTCATTCGTGGATCATCGAACCCCCTTTCCAACACATTCTCCCACGTCTCTAGGGTATGAGCGGCAGAGACCGAAAAGACAAGAACAATGAGAACTGCACAAAGGGATGGGAGTGTCTTCTTGCTGTTCATCTCGTTACCCCCTCTTTGCTATTGGTTTCCCGCAAGGCGGTGACAAAGAGCCGTTATGAATTTTTCAGATGTCCACTCCGCTTTTTATGTGAAGTGCATAGCAGCTGGCGGCCTGCATTCCGCAAACTGGATTAGAGGCCGTTCCTTTATCTCTGAGGTCTGTCTATCGGCGCAAAGTCTGGGCAGCCGCCTCTCGCGCAGAAGGCAGCCAGAAAGCCGCCAAGCGGTGTCACATCGACCGCCCGTCCGGGATCGCCCCGACCACCACCGCCCCGGATGCAGTTCGGCGCGTCGTTCGGACACGCGCTCTCGCCGCCGATCGACGGGCGGCCGCCGGCGTCGTCACCCGCGCCGCCACCGCCCGTCTCCACTGAGCGGCACCTGACGACCGTGCGATCAGTCTCATCGGTCTCCTGCCAGCAGCGTCCGCGGGTTGCCGCATAGACTGGATCAGACATCCTCCTGAAACAGTCGATTACATCGGTGGTGCCGCGGCACATCTCGCTCCAATGCGACGACTGTCCAATGCCTCCACAGCGCGGATCCTGGAAACCAACGGGCATACTGCCGTCGGGGCCTATGGCGGGCTGATTTGTAGACCCGGGTCTGCCGGGTCCATATCGACTTTCTCGGGTTGTTCGCCACAGCGCGGCCTCAGTCCTTAAAACGCGCCTGGAAATTTCGAAGGCTTCGTCAGCCGCCTCGTCCGCCCGCCTTTCCAAGTCACGCTCATTCGGTTGCCCGATTGCAGCCATGGCTTCATTGCGGCGCACTATGGCCTCATGATGTTTCTGCGCCGCCCTATCGTGCGCGTCAGCCATAGCTTCCCATTGATCCGCCAGCTCATTATTGCCATCACGGCGCTGTCGCTCCGCTTCTTGACGCGCCCGTTCGGCGGCATTTTCATGATTTTCTATCATCCGCTCGTGCCTTGGCTGGTCCCCTTCCACCCCAGCAATGCCGCCGTCGATGCTGCGCTGTGGAGGGCCGCAGTTCGGCGGGCTGAGAATGTCCCCTGCAATGCTGCCGGATAATCCTGCACCACCACCACGGCCACCGCGTCCATTTCTGTTTCGGTTGATGCAGTCTCTCTCTTCCGCCGTCAACGGCGCGCCGGGTTCGACATTCGCCTGGAGGCAGGGCACACACAGCCGCGCAGCGGCGATCATGCCGAAGCCGCCGCCAAGTTCCGCTCCCTCAAAGCACAGCAACAGCCGCTCAAGGCCGCTGTTACCCATCAGCCAGGGCCGGCCGCCACCCCCGCTGCCGACCAGAACATCGACAACGCCGTCATTATCGCGATCAGCGCTCAGGATCGATCGCCCATCGGCGGTATTGGTGATTGCATAAGGCACTTTTTTTCCGGCACTGTCGGAGAGCGTGCCTTTGAACACGAGATTGCCGGCACGGTCGTCGAACAATCCGTTGCC
>CAYWBS010000459.1:0-3470 GCA_964456215.1 uncultured Hyphomicrobiaceae bacterium | reverse complement strand
GGTCTCGCACCCGCTTTACCCGGACATCCGCAGCACGCTTCCCTGCCTTGTCGGCACCATGGAGTCCGGCAGCTTCCCGAGCGCCTTTCCCGACACCTGTCTTCTGAAGGGTAGCATCGCCACCGTGCCCGGCGAGGACCACAACGGCGTAAAGCAGGCGTTCCTCGATCACATCGCCAAGGCCGCCGCGGCGGATCCGTGGATGAAGGACCATCCGCCGGAGATCACCTTTGGCAACAAGTTCGGCGGGCTCGACGCCGAGGCCGCCGATATTCCGCCCGACCACCCGATCGTCGTCACGCTGGTCGACTGCTTCAGGGAAGTGACCGGCAGGGAGCCCGAGATCAGCGGCCGCCAGGGGGCCGCGGACACACGGTTCCTCATCAACAACGGCGATACGCCGACGGTTATCTTCGGACCGGGCCCCACGGCCGTGATGCACGCCAATGACGAATATGTGGACATCGACGATTTTATCACCGCGATAAAGGTGTATGCGCTGAGCATCTGCGACTGGTGCGGGGTGGATGAGAGCTGACGGCGCGGTTCAATCAGCCCACTGCGGCGCGTTCTTCGGTAGCGAGGCCGCTGATATGCAGCCGCTCACATGTTCGAGCTTTGATGCTTTCACAACGAGATTGTATGGTCTTACTAATGATAATACCATTGGAGGCACTCCTACGGTAGAGTCCAGGCCGGCGCTTCGTCCAACAACAAAAGGGCTGGCTTGGGAATGCCGGACCGCATCGATCTGAACGCCGGGGGTTTTGAGGAATCCGGCATTGCGAACGGTCTAATGCCGGAAATGATAGCTGGATGACGATCCTTCGCTTGATACGCTCCAATCAGCGGAAACGGCACATCGAGATTTGCTTCTCCGGGCAAGCCGCCCGGTCTGGAAAGTGGATATGACCGGCTCAAAACCAACCCTTGCCATCATTGGCGGCACCGGCAATCTCGGCACGGGCCTTGCGCGGCGCTGGCTCGGCGGCGGCTACGAGGTCATCATCGGCTCACGGACAGCGGAAAAGGCCCGCCAAGTGGCGGATACGCTTATAGTTCCGGAAGGCGGAAGAAAAGCCGTTGGCGACGCGAACTTTCAGGCGGCGAATCTCGCGGAAATCATCGTTCTCACTGTTCCCTATGGCTGGGCGAATGCCATTCTCGACGATATCAAGCCGGCGGTGCACGGTAAGATCGTTGTTGACACCACCGTCCCCCTGATGCTGCCGAAAGTCGCCCGTGTGCAGCTTCCGCCCGAGGGCTCGGCGGCCGTCGCGGCGCAAAAACGGCTTGGTGACGGGGCGCGTGTCGTCTCCGCCTTTCACAATGTCGCGGCGCAGAAACTGCAAAGCGGCGTTGAGGTGGATTGCGACGTGCTGGTATTTGGCGATAGTCCTGACGACCGCGAAGTTGTCATAGCTCTTGCCGAGGCGGCCGGCCTGCGCGGCATCCATGGCGGGCCGCTGGATAATTCGGCGGCGGCGGAAGCGCTGACCTCCGTCCTGATCGGCATCAATCGGAAATACGGCGTCGAAGGAGCGGGTATCCGCATCACGGGGATCGCCTGATTTGCGCCGGGCGTCGGAAGTGGGTCTGCCGGAACGAATGGCTCAGGGTCACGTAACAATAATGCCGATTGCGGGCATTCCGGAGGTCAAGCCAGGCGCCGATCTCGCCGGCATCCTGATCGAGGCGCTGGAACGTTCCAGGCTGGCCCTATGCCGCCGGGACATCCTTGTCGTCGCCCAAAAGATCGTCTCCAAGGCGGAAGGACGAATTCGGGATTTGGCTGAGATCGAGCCTTCGCAGGAAGCCTTGATGCTGGCCGCGAAGACCGGCAAGGATGCGCGGCTGGTCGAGGTCATATTGAGCGAAAGCGAGGACGTACTGCGCGTAAAAGAGAACGTGATTATCGTGACGCACCGGCTCGGACATGTGATGGCCAACGCCGGGATCGACCGCTCGAATGTCGACGATGAGACGAAAACCGAACCCGTGCTGCTGCTGCCGGAAGATCCGGACCAAAGCGCGGCGCGCCTTAAGGCGGCGTTTGATTGTCATTTCGGCACCGACGTCGCTGTCGTTATTTCCGATAGTGTCGGCCGGGCCTGGAGGCTCGGAACGGTGGGGATGGCCATCGGCGTCGCCGGCCTGCCGGCATTGATTGACCGGCGGGGCGAACCCGATCTCAATGCACGTCCCCTGGAGACGACGGAGACCGGTTTTGCGGATGCCGTAGCTGCGAGCGCCGTCCTGGTCATGGGCGAAGCGGCCGAGGGAACGCCGGCGGCTTTGGTTCAAGGGCTCGATTGGACAGCGGCTCCGCTTCCGGCGACGGCGCTTCTCCGCCCAAAGGATGAGGATCTCTTCCGATGACCGGCGGCGACGGAACCTTGGAATTGTCTTATGTCGCCCTTTGCGGCGGCATTGGCGGCGCCAAGCTGGCGCTCGGCCTTGCGCATCGTCTCGACGCCGGGAAGCTCACCATCATCGTCAATACCGGCGACGATTTCGAGCATCTGGGCCTGCATATATCCCCGGACATCGACACGGTTCTCTATACGCTTGCAGGTCTGGCCAATCCCGAGACCGGCTGGGGGCTGAAGGATGAGACATGGCATTTCATGTTTGCTCTTGAGCGGCTCGGCGGACCGGCGTGGTTCAAGCTCGGTGATGGCGATCTGGCCATGCATGTCGACCGCACCGCCCGGCTGAGGGAAGGCGCGACCCTTTCGCAATTCACCGGCAGGACCCGCCGCCGGCTGGGAATAGGCCCCGAAATCGTTCCGATGAGCGACCAGACCGTCAGAACGATTGTCGTCACCGATCAGGCCGAGTTGCCGTTTCAGGACTATTTCGTGCGCCGGCAATGCCGGCCGCGTGTCGAGCGGATCACTTTTCAGGGTGCCGAGGGGAGCCGCCTGGCCCCGGCGGCGAAGGCGGCGCTCGAAGCGCCGGACCTCGGCGGCATCATTCTTTGCCCATCGAACCCCTGGCTCAGCATCGCTCCGATCCTCGCCATTCCGGAGGCAAAAGCAATGCTGCTCGCGAACGGCGCGCCGGTAATCGCCGTCTCGCCGCTGATCGGCGGCCAGGCGGTCAAGGGGCCGACCGCAAAGATCATGACGGAGCTCGGTTTGCGGCCGGGCGTCGAGGCGGTCGCGGAGCACTATCGGGGGCTGATCGATGGCCTTATAGTGGATCGCCAGGACGAACAGTGTGCTGCCGCGATCTCATTGCCCACTTATGTTACGAACACCCTCATGCGCACCCTTGACGACCGGATTTCCCTCGCCGCCGACTGCATCGCCTTTTGCCAGACCCTTCGCAATGCCGCGCCGGCGCTTTCGGAGGCCGGGTCATGAGCTCTGACATGGTCCGACGAAAAGAACACGGCGAAACCTGGGCGATACTTCCGGTCAAGCCGCTGCATCGCGCCAAGCACCGGCTGATTCCGGCGCTGGCGC
>CAYWBS010000458.1:0-3472 GCA_964456215.1 uncultured Hyphomicrobiaceae bacterium | reverse complement strand
TTTTTCGTGTTTCCGGACGGAAAACCGGTGCCCACTTTTCCTGGAAACACTCTAAGCACTAAAGCCCCGGCCCCATGTCTCCGGGATCAAGATCCTGGCCGAAGGCGATGATATGGCCATCGGGATCCCTGACATCGAACTCCCGGCAGCCATGGTCCATGTCCTCGGGACCGCGCAGGATGGCGCATCCCCTGTCGCGGACTTCTTCGGCATAGGCGTCAACACCTTCAACATAGATGTAGGTCGCCCAATATTGGTTGACCGGGATTTGTCCCGCCTGCCTCAGCTGGTCCAGGAAAAGCGTCACCCGGCCACGGCCGGTGATGCAGAAACACGGCGGCTCGCCCCAGAATCTGCCGGGCGGGAAGCCCAGCTTTTCCCGGTAAAAGGCTTCGCTTATGCGCACGTCGCGGACGGTCAAAACGGCTGCCGAGCGGATGAATTTCGTCATGGTTCCAACAAAGAGTCTCAATAATCGGAGAGCTTGATCTCCGGCCGGTAGTCCTCGCCGGCGATTTCCTTGATAATGGCTTGCCCGCAGACGATCCGTTTTTTCTCCGGATCATAGGTGAGGCTCGGCGCGCCGTGCAGGGACCAGCCCTTGGAGAGCGCCGCGCTGACCCGGTGGCAAAAGGCGGCATCATCGGGACCGGTGAGCAGGCGGTAGAGTTTCATCGGAGGTTTTCCATCTTTTCGATCGCCTCGGCGATGGCGACCGTGCGCCGCGCCATGGCGGCGTGCAGCCGCTCGACCATGCGCCCATCGACGGAAATCACGCCCTTCGCGGCATTTTCAGGCTGATCGAAGGCGGCCAATATTTTGCGCGCCCATTCGAGTTCCGCCGCTGGCGGCGCGAAGATCGCGTTGCACGGCGCCAATTGGTTCGGATGGATCAGCGTCTTGCCGTCCATGCCGAGCACCCGCCCCTGCCGGCATTCCGCCTCGAGACCCTCTTCGTCGCGGAAATCATTATAGACCCCGTCGATGATCGCCAGCCCATAGGCTTTCGCCGCGGCAACGCACATCGAAAGCCAGGCAAGCATGGCGAAGCGACCGGCGCCCGGATCGGCGCCGGTCTCCTTGGCGAGGTCATTGGTTCCCATCACCAGCGCGGCGAGACGGCTGGCGGGGGCAATCGCGGTCGCCGCGATATCCCGGGCGTTGAGCATGGCAAGCGGCGTTTCCATCATCGCCCAAAGCGCGGTGCCGTCCGCGGCGCCGGCCGCCGCCAAGGCCTGGTGTGCCGCTGCGACATCCGCCGCCGTGCTCACTTTCGGCACCAGGATCGCATCCGGTGCGGCAGCCGCGATGGCGGCGAAATCGTCAGCGCTCCATTCGGTGCCGTGTCCGTTGACGCGGATGATGACTTCGCGCGGGCCGTAGCCGCCGGCGCCGACTGCGGCGGCGACGCGCGCCCGTGCCGCCTCCTTGGCGTCCGGCGCGACGGAATCCTCAAGATCGAAAATGAGGCAGTCCGCGGCGAGAGTCTTGGCCTTCTCCAGCGCGCGTTCATTGGCGCCGGGCATATAGAGAACGCTGCGGCGCGGCCGGGTGACGGTCATGTGCTTGCCTTGAATCGGATTTTCCTTCGGCTGAGCGATGGCAATGGCTATGCTGCGCGCCAGGCGCTTGCGGCCGGAGTCTATCGAAAGCCAAAGCCCCGATCCAGCCCCGCGCTCATGAGAACCCGTAAACCTTATGGCGAATATTCTGTCAATTTCATCGGAAGTGATCAGGGGCCATGTCGGACACGCCGCGTCGCGGTTCGTGCTGCAGCGGCTCGGCCACGAGGTCTGGGCGTTTCCGACGGTCCTGCTCTCCAACCATCCGGGACACAAGACGTTCTCCGGCAAAAAGACGGACCGCGGCGAGCTTGAAAAAATGCGCGATACGCTGGACGGCAATGGCTGGCTCGGCGCTGTCGACGCCGTGTTCACCGGCTATCTGCCAGCCGCGGAACATGCCGAATTCGCGGTCGAAACCATCGCGCTCGTCAAATCGAGAGCGCCCGGTGCAAAAGTCCTTTGCGATCCGGCGCTCGGAGACGATCCCAAGGGCCTCTATATCGCCGAGAGCGCCGCACGGGCGATCAAGGCAAAGCTGACCGCGCTCGCCGACTGCCTGACCCCCAACCGGTTCGAGCTTGCGTGGCTGACGGGAATTCCGGTTACCGATGTCGAATCGGCGCGCCGGTCGGCCGCCGCGCTCGCGCATCCGCGCCTGTTCGCGACATCGATCCCCGGGCCCGGCGCGGACATGATCAGCAACCTCCTGATCGAAGCGGGCGAGGTCCATCGCGCGACGGTGAAAAAGCGCCACGTCGCGCCACACGGCACCGGCGACATGTTTGCCGCGCTCCTCCTCGGCCATCTCCTCGACGGCAAATCGGCGCCGGAGGCGCTGGCGCTGGCGACGGCGTCCGTTGAAGTTGTCCTGGAAGAAAGCGAAGGAGCGGATGAATTGCGTCTCATTCCCACCCAGGACCTTTGGGCAAGCCCCGAGCCCTGGCCGGTGGAGCGGGTGGAATGTCCAAGTAAATCCGACGGGAACGTCCCGGCTTTGGATCCCGAGGTCCCGTAGGCGGAAAAAGTGGCATCGGTTATTCGTGAGGAAAAGCTATGTCTTTACGCCCCCCCACCCGGCGCACCGGACGACTTGGCTTCGCCAAGATCGTGGCGCGCCGCCCTCCCCGCGTTGGGGGAGGGAAGAGATAAGAGCAGCCTAAACATCCCTCCCCTCGATGGGGAGGGTGGGCTGCGGCGCGGAGCGGCGCAGACCGGGTGGGGTGTGAACCATCGGCGCCGGAGCTGTCCCCCAACCCCTAACCCCTCCCCACCAGGGGGTGCTCCAAACTTCTGGTATAAATCTATGAACAGTCGCAAACGGCGTGTAGGAGCGGCGGTAGAAATGGGCCAACACCGGACATTGGTGGTGCGGTCAAATGACACCGCAATGTGGCAAATCGCGATGCCGGCGGAGGAGCCGTCCACAGCATCATGGCGGACATTGAGCCGCCAACGGTAGAATTCCGAAATCACTATTGTAATTTTGTGTAGTATGCGATGCGTTCAGATAGTACGCCGTCGCTCCCCACCTTGATAAGGCCGCTGCCTTGGATATCAGTTCCAGGAATCGACCACCAGCACGATGCCGTCAGGCCATCGTCGTGATCCCTGGTTACAACCTCGGAAAGTTCCATGAACGGCCCCCCGTGATCGTCGCCGCGCACGGAAGCCACTGTCGCCCTCAAGCCAGCAAAGAACTCCGCGAATTCTCCTTTGGATATCTTCCCCGCATTTGGATCATCAAAGACAAACGAATCGGACGTGGCGCTTAATATGGTCGCGCTATCTCCATTCGTCCAACCTTCTGCATAAGTCCCTAGGTAATCGGCTGCATTCATCTTTCCTCTCCCTGAACTAGGCCATCAAGTCAGTATCAGATCAATATCAGAAAAATCGTCCGACACCTG
>CAYWBS010000457.1:0-3487 GCA_964456215.1 uncultured Hyphomicrobiaceae bacterium | reverse complement strand
GGATTCGAACCCCCGACCCCCAGATTCGTAGTCTGGTGCTCTATCCAACTGAGCTACCGGCGCTTTGGGACCGCGGCTAAGAGGCGGCGGGCCGGTTGTCTTGCTCTCGTGTTCGTGCCTTGGCCATCACCCCTGCCTGAGTGCCAGCCACTCCTAGTGCCTTTCCCCGGCAAACGCAAGGCTGATGCCCCAGATCGCGAACGAGGCGGCGCAGGAGAACGACAAGAGAAACTTATACGCGCCTGGGGCGGGCGCACCGGCCATGGAAAAGACCCCGCAAGGTCCCCGTCGGAGACCATATGCTTCAGCCGCCTGCTGAAAAAGTGAACGATGTTCACTTTCCGATTCCGGTTTGTTCACACGAACATTCAGTGACGTTCCGTGAACAAAGGTGTTTTTCAACAGCCTGCTAGGCGAGGCGGCGCGCCCGCTCGGCATTCAGATCGACCGCAGGGCGCGGAAGCGTCACGCGAAACGTGGCGCCACGCGGTTTATCGATGAGCTCGATAATCCCGCCATGTGCCCTTATGAGTTCCTCCGAAATGGCAAGTCCAAGGCCGGTCCCGCCCTTCCGGACCGCGCCCTTGAAGGCCTCGAACAGATGCTCGCGTGCCTTGGTTGGCAGGCCCGGTCCCGTATCGTTTACTTCAATGATGACCTTGCCGTCCTCGCGCCAGCCTGAAACACTGATCTCTTCCGAGCCGCTCTCACGGAAACCGGCTTCGAGAGCCTGCATCGCGTTTCGACACAGATTTGTCAGAACCCGATAGAGCTGATCGCGGTCGGCATCGATCTCAAGACCCTCTTCGACGTTCACGGTCCAGGTGATCTGTCCCGGAACAGGCAGGCCGAGACTGACGCCCACTTCGTCTATCAGCGGTCTCAGAGCAAAAATTTCAATCGCCGGTGGCGCTTCCCGAGCCGTGCCATATCTCAGCGTGTCCGAGCATAAGCGGATAGCCCGGTCGAGAGAGGCGATCAGTTTCGGCGCGAAGCGCTGCACCGTCGGATTTTTTATGGTGCCGAAACGATCGGAAATCAGCTGAGCGCTCGCCAGCATATTGCGCAGATCGTGATTGATCTTGCTCACGGCCAGACCGAGGGCGGCGAGATGATTCTTTTGTTGCAGCGTTCCGGACAACTGCCGCTGCATGGCGGCAAGCTCCAGTTCGGCCGCGCCAAACTCATCGGTTCTTCCGGAAGGCTTTATGATTCGATTGGGGTTTTCGGGATCCTTGGAGAAATTCATAATGCTGTGCGTCAGTCTTGTCATCGGTTTGACGAGTAGTTCGCGAAGTGAGAAGTAGACAAGAGCCGCGGTAATGAATGAAATAATGATCGAGAGCCCCAATATGTTCCAGCCATAGCTCAGCATCGCAGATTTGAGCGGCGCCTCGTCGATGACGATTTCGACATATATTTCACCGCCCATTTCGGGCTGTCCGATAACCCGAATGACGCGACCCGATGGGGCAACGAATACGGCCAGCGCGTCGCCGATCAGCTTCATGACCGAATCCGAGCGCAAATCGTAGTGGCCGTTGATTTCCGCAGGCATATCTGACTGCAAGAGCAGGCGGCGCGAATCCGCCTGCTTGATGGCCACCGCTCGAACACCGGCCTTTTGCAGGAGTTCGTCGCGCAGGCGGTCGGGAAGTTCGCTCAACGGCGCAGCTTCGGCGGCGAGAGAGGCGATATGCGCCGCCGCCAATCTTTCGGAGAGCCAGTTTTTCCTGAAATTGGCAACCGACGGCACAAAGATCAGGATTTCCGCGATCATCACAAAAGCAATCGTGAGAAACAACAGTTTTGCCGACAGGTTCAGCCGGGCGAACCAGGCAAACACTCCGGCCCGGCCCGGTTTGCCAGCCGGATCAGTGGCTGCCGGCTGCGCTACCGTCCCACTATTCTCTTCAGACATTTGCGAAGGCACGCGAAAGTTCTCTACCTTTGGCTCTCATCCTAGCCGAATTTGGCAAGAAAGTTTATGGTGCGCCGGATCATCGGGTTCGTCAAACTCGGCAAATAATAAGTATAGGCCACCCTCTTGTTGATTTCCGTTAATGTCGGATAGGGTGAAATAAATCCGGTCAAGTCACCTATTTTCATGCCCTTGGCGATTGCCAATGACCACATCTGAATGATTTCGCCTGCCTGCTCGCCGACGATCGATGCGCCAAGAATGCGTCCGCGCCGGGTTGTCATCACCTTTATGAAGCCTTCGGTGGCGCGTTCCGCCTGGGCGCGGTCGTTCTCCGCATAGGGCCAGTTCAAAACGTTAACGCGTCCAAATTTCTTGCGCGCGTCCGCCTCGCTCAAGCCGGCTTGAGCGAGCTCCGGGTCTGTGTAGGTGACCCAGGGAACCGTATGCGTTTTGGCGCTGACCGGTAATCGGAACAAGGCATTTCGCACCACGATGCCCGCATGGTAATTCGCCACGTGGGTAAACTGCAGGCCACCGGCGACGTCCCCGATGGCGTAAACCCGGCGGTTGCTGGTCTTCAGCCGCTTGTTCACTTTGATGCCGCTCCGGTCATATTTGATCTTCGCCGCCTCCAGGTTCAGACCATCGATATTGGGTCGGCGGCCGGCAGCGAGCAGGAGATGGGTGCCGTCGACATGAAAACGGTCGTCGCCTGCCGATAGTTGCGCGCGAAGACCTGCGCCAGGCAGTGTTTCAATGCGATCGACACGTACACCGTCGTGAATGGCAATACCTTCGCGTTTCAGCCGTTGCAATACGACCGCCGTCAGGTCGGGATCATCCTTGCCGAGCGCCTTGAGAGCCTCGAACACCGTCACCTCGCTGCCGAGCCGGCGATGGGCCTGGGCGAGTTCCATACCGATCGGACCACCGCCGATCACCATTAGATGGCCGATCGTCTCCTGATTGTCGAAGATCGACTCATTGGTGAAGAAGGGGACTTTGTCCAATCCGGGGATCGGCGGCACGGAAGGCGACGAGCCGGTGGCGAGCACAGTTCGCCGCGCTTTGATTTCAAAATCGCCGGCAACCACGGTTTCACGGTCCCGGAATGACGCTTCGGCTTTTATGACGTTGACGCCAAGTCCGGTAAATCGTTCGACCGAGTCCATCGGTTCGATGGCGGCGATGACCTGCCTGACATGGGATTGGACCGCCGCCGGATCAATTTGCGGTTCGACGGGCGAGATGCCGAAGGGCGCCGATGTTCGCATGGCATTTGCGCGTTTGCTGGCAGCAATCATGGCCTTTGAAGGGACACAGCCATAGTTGAGGCAGTCGCCGCCCATTTTTCCCTTTTCGATGAGAACGACGTCGACCCCTAATTGGGCGGCCGCCGCGGCAACGCTCAGTCCGCCGGACCCGGCGCCGATCACGCATAGATCAGGCGTCAATTGGACAACCATCCTGAAACCCCATTCTTGTTAGGCGCGGTGCGATTTTGCGCACGACGACATTTGACTGACCGTTATTACCTGAAATTGATACGCTAGAAACCAAATG
>CAYWBS010000456.1:0-3507 GCA_964456215.1 uncultured Hyphomicrobiaceae bacterium | reverse complement strand
AGGGCGTGGCCACGAGATCGCGGTCGACGATGGCCGGCGCGGGACGGTCGGCAGGGTGAAGGTCGTCCGCCACGAGGGCGGGACCGTAGTCGATCGGCTCGCCCGTTGGATCGACGACGCGTCCCAATAGTCCCTCGCCAACGGGAACGCGGAAGACCTCGCCGGTGCCCCGCACCTGACTGCCCGCCCCGATCGACTCTCCGCCGCTCAGCAATACGCAACCGAGGTGGTCCTCGCCGACGCGGAAAGTCAGGCCCATCGAGCGGTCCTCGAAACGCAGCATCTCCCCGAGCCGCGTCCATGGCAGCCCGGCGACGGTCGCCACCCCGTCGCCGACCGCGACGACCCGCCCGATATGCTCAAGGCTCGGCTCGACCTTGTGGTCGCGGAGTTGCCTATGTGCATCCGGCAGCCATCGCTTTAGATCCTCATGAAGACTTGCCATCGAATACGAGTGATTCCTTGATCTTGCTGAGTTCGCTGTTCCAGGAGAGCTTTATTACCGCCTCGGGAAAGTGAAGCTCGGCGCCTCCAATCAACCCGGCGTCGCACTTGAATGCGGTCCTGGTGCTCTCACCAAGCGCCGCGCCGAGCTGCTCGCGCCATTTGGCCTTGTCGGCCCGGCTCAGCGGCTGCGCTGTGACGACTGTCACGCCGCCTCCATCGCCGGCGAGGGCGCGGCGAAGCCGGTCCTGCTCCTTTTTCGGCAGGGCGCCGATCTTCTCGCAGGCCGCCTCGAGGAAAACGTCATTCGGCACCCGCGGGGCGGCCTGACCCAGGAGCTTGGCGGCCATGGCGCCGGCGAGGTCTACTATCTGATGGCGCATGGCCTTCAGTGCCGCCGCCTTTTCCTTCTCGATGCTTTCCCGCGCGCCGTCGATCATGTTGCCGGCCTCGCTGCGCGCCTCTTCGAGCGCCGCCCGCCGGTCCTCGGTGATCTGCCGATGCGCTTCGTCCAGCACCTGTTGCCGCTCTTTGGCCAGATCGGCGACGCGGTGCTCATAGTCCAGCCTGGCCGCCTCGGCCTCGGCCTTCTTCTGCGCGGCCTCGCGGGAGAGTTCGTCGGCCTGTTTGCGGCGCTTTTCGATTATGTCGGCAACGGGCTTATAGAGAAAACGCCGGAGCAGCCAGACCAGGACCAGAAAATTGATGGTCTGTAGCGTCAGTGTCCACCAGTCGAAGGTCATGGGGTTGTCGCGAACGGGTTCGCGTAAAGCAGCAGGAGGGCGATCACCAGACAGTATATCGCCATCGTCTCGATCATCGCCAGTCCGACGAACAAGGTCCGCGACAGGACGCCGGCCGATTCCGGCTGGCGGGCGATCGCTTCCATCGCGGCGGCGATAGCCCTGCCTTCGCTGAAGGCCGGTCCGATCGCGCCGAATGACACGGCGGTGACGGCGCCGATAATGCTCAACATCTCTATGCTCATGTCATGGCTTCCTTCTCCGTGGTTTCGTCAGTCAGGGCCGCCCCGACGAAGACGGCCGCCAGCACGGTAAATATGTAGGCCTGAATGATGCCGATCATAATGCCGAGCAGCATGAACGGCACCGGCACAAACAGCCCGGCGAGAAACACGACGATGGCGATAACGAGGTCATGGCTCATGATGTTGCCGAACAGGCGCACCATCAGCGAAAAGACGCGCGTAATCTCTTCCAGAATATTGAGCGGCGCCAGCAGCGGGTTCGGCCGCAAATAGTGGGCCAGATAGCCCCCGAGGCCCCGCGCCCTGATGCCAAAGAAATGGACGGAAAAGAACACCACGCCCGCGAGGGCAGCGGTCGTTTCAAGCCGCGCGGTCGGCGGCTTCAATCCGGGAACGACGACCGCGAGATTGCCGCAGACGATGAACAGGAACAACGTTCCGAGCAGGGGAAGATAGGGGGAGGCATCGCGCTTCAGAATATCGCCGATCTGGCGGGAGATGGTCGCGACGATGATTTCCAGCGCCGCCTGGAGCGGACCGGGTTGAAGCTTCGCGCGGCGCAGGCCGATCCATGAAACCAGGGTAAGCGCGGCCATCAGCGCCCACGTCGTGGCCACGGCGCGACTCACGGGCACCGGGCCGGCGTGGAAAAGGATTTCGGGTTGCAGGGGGCTGAAGCGGATCATGGCCGGGCCACTACCGAGCTCTGAACAGCGATGCGGCCGAGGAGCAGCCCGGCCAGCGCCAGCAGAAGGGCGACCGCCCCGAACTGCGCGACCGTCCAGAAGAGGGCGATGGCAATGGCCGCCCGTGCCGCGAACAGCGCCACGAGGCGCGTGAGTGGCGCGCCGGCAAGATGCAGGCGCGTCATCCGCGCCAGAATCAGGAAATAGACGATGCCTCCCGCAAGCCCTGCAAGCAGCGCCAGACTGTAGGTGAATGGGACAAGCGAATTCATTCTCTTTTGACCTTCTGCCATGCCAGATAGCTTCCAAATGCAACGCCGAGAAAGATCAACGCCGCGGTCCAGAAGATGCCCTGGCCGAATGTCTGGTCGAGCAACCGGCCGGCAAAGGCCCCGATCAATGTCGGGACGACGACCAGCCAGCCCAAAGAACCGATCATCGACAGGTTCTTCCAGAGTGAACGTTCACCCTCGCGCTCCCAACGTGCACGGCGCTGCTGCCGTATCCTGACGGCTTCGGACAATTCTTCCGGTTTCTCTGTTCGTTCCGATTCGCTCATTCGTCGCCCAAATAGCCGTCGCCGCCGGGCGGCGAACCGGCGAATGGCCGGCGCGGCGCGCGTGCGCGTCCCGCTTCAAGATAACGTTGCACATAGCGGATTGCCGCCAGCTGCAGACGGGTCGCCGATACCCAGGCCTCCTTCTCCGACTGCTCCTGCCGACGCAGCTGTTCGAGCACTGCCGGTCCGAGTTTCGCCAGCGTGTCTTCGCCGATGGCCTCTCTCGCGGCGATTTCGACGAGATTTCCGGCGTGGACCGTCAGAATGCCGCCGCGTACGGCGACCTGGTGTTCCTCATCCGCCTGATTGCGCCAGCTCACGACGGAAACCGTAAGGGCCGTCAAGAAATCGGCATGTCCCGGCAGAATGCCGAATGACCCGGTTTCATCCTCCGCGCCGACGTGGCGGACATCACCGACGTCGATCAAGACCGCCAGAGGCGTGGTGACGACCAGTCTCATTGCGAGCCCCCCTGTGCCGCCTGCTCCTTGGCGCGCGCCTCATCGAGCGTTCCGATCATATACAGCGACCCCTCGGCCCAGTCGTCCGTTTCGCCGCCGAGAATCGCCTCGCAACCGCGCAACGTTTCGTCCACGGACACGGACGTGCCGGTCCGGCCGGTAAACTGTGACGTGACGAGGAAAGGCTGGGTGAGGAAGCGGATCAGCCGGCGCGCCCGGCGAACGGCAAGCCGGTCGGCCTTGCTTAGTTCGTCAATGCCTAGGAGCGCGATGATCTCCTGAAGCTCCCTGTAATGCTCGATCAATATCCGGGCCTGATCCGCGATCCGGTAGTGCCGCTCTCCGACACCGCGAGGATCCAGCAATGTC
>CAYWBS010000455.1:0-3512 GCA_964456215.1 uncultured Hyphomicrobiaceae bacterium | reverse complement strand
TGCTGGCGGCGCGGCTGCCCTCGATCCTGCCGCCGTTGACGCCGGCCGAATTGCTCGGCCTTATCCAGCAAGCGCAACAAGGTTCTGATGGCGATTTAAGCCCGCTTCCGGCAGGTTGCCGACATGAAGCCGCTAATAGTCGCCGGACTGATAAAACGCCGCGCTGAACTGGCCGGGGATATTGAGAAGGCCCACGAGGCCCTACGGCGCATGGTCCAAGACTTAGAGAACTTGGACGCCACCATCCTGCAATTCGACCCGACCTTTCAGGTCGAGGCCATACGCCCCAAGGCATTCAGGCCACCCAAGGACTGGGCCAATCGGGGCGAAATGACCCGAATAGTCCTGAGCATCCTACGGCAGGCCAGCGAGCCGCTTACGGCCCGCGATATAGCCTATCAATTGCTGACCGAACGGGCCTTGAATCGAGAGGACCAACGCCTTTTGCGCGTTATGCGGAGTCGGGTTGCCTGCGCCCTGCGGATTCAGCGGGAAAAAGGCCTTGTCTGCTCGGAGCAAGGTCCGGGTCAGTACATGCTTTGGAAAATTGCGCGTTGAGCCGCGAGAAGGCCTCACACTCAACAACTTTTGGCTAGCAGGCCACGAGATGTTCTGCTAGTTCCGAATCCAGCGGCGCTGTTGCCTCAGCCTGCTTCCAGCCCTTGACCCCACCAGCCCTGATGGATGGCGGGGCACATGGGGTGCCTCGGGCAACCGGGGGCCTCCCCCCGGCATGGAGGCGGCAATTATAAGCTGTCCGCTACATCAGCCGGTTTTCGTACATGCATATGTACGTTTCCGGTTCGGAAAATGGGAGCAAGTTCGCTCTCATTGTAGGGGACTACCGGGCCGTGGCGCGGCCCAGTAGTCGATAACCCTAGCGAGGATGGGGATTGGGGGGCCGAAAGGTTCCCCCTTTCCTTTTTTTAGCGAAGCGAATCAGCCAGCAACGAGTCAAGCGCTGATTCGCATTAAGCGATAAATCTCTCACGGCTGGGCTCGCCATGCAATAGTTATAATGGCATTATAATGGCATTATAACCTTGCGTATCGAGTATGGGACGACCACCAAACCGCTCAAAACCGGTCCCTTTGACGCTTTCGCTACCGGCGGAAACGCATGAATATTTGGTCCTATTGGCTTCGCAGGGGAAGCTAGGCGTCTTAGAAACCGAAATCGCGACTCATTTGGTTGTTGAGGAAGTTCGGCGCATGGAGCGAGACAAATTCCATGAGCGTCGGCTCCCTACATCAATTGCGCCCGCTGCCAATAGCCCTTCCACTGGCGAGAAACCGGATGGCTGAGCGACAGACCGAGCGCTCGGCGCACCAGCATTCCGTTATCTTCCCGCCGGTGATCTTCGAGCCAAGCTGCATGGGCCGCGTACTGATGCAGGTATTGCCCTGACACTTTGTGGTGCTGGCCGCCAACCATACGGCGAAGGCGGCTGAAAAAGCTTTCAGCTTGATTTGTGCAAGCGCCGTCATCCGAGAACGCCAGCGAATGGTTGATACGCTTCGCGGTGTACCAGCCGTGCAGCACGTCCCAGCTAGCCGCCTCATCGGCAAGAATGAGAGAACCAGCGCGCACGCGCTCTTGGATCATTCCGACCGAGTCGTCCTCCGACTTGAAAACGCCTGTCAAAGTGCGGCCTCTGCGCTGACGCATGGCTACCACGACACGGCGCTTGCCGGTCTGATGTTCGGCTAAGCGGCGGTCTTTCCGGTCTTCCTTGCGGTTTTCAGGCCGCACGTGGCCGCCAAAATAGCAGCCATCAATTTCAATATCGCCTTCCAGATTATGCGACTTGGTTTCCGCTGCCATCGCTTCGCGAAGCTTATGCGAGAACACCCAAGCAGTTTTAAAATTGCAGCCGAGATCGCGGCTCAGTTGAAGTGCCGAAACACCCTTCGCGCCATTGGTCACGATGCAGATTGCGGCCAGCAAATCAGTGAATGACATTTTGCGGTTAGCAAAAATTGTCCCTGACGTGACCGAGAATTGATGCGAGCACGCGGAGCACTTGAAGCGCCGCCGCGTCTTCATTGCGTAGGCACCCAACGTACCGCAGCGCGGGCAAACCGCTTCGCCGTCTGTGTCAGCCCAGCGGAGCTTGCAGAACGTCCCATAAGCCTTGTCTTCGCCCCCGGCATAGATCGCCTTGAGGCTCAAGGTCTTGGCTTTCGAGGAAAGCAGAAAGTGGATTGCCATTGCCATTATCTCCGATGCGTATGCATCGTATATAATGGCAATAAGCCCTATTGTCAATGGCAAAAGCATCCTATATGATGGCAAATACCATCGCGGAGGATACTATGGTGGAACTTTCAAGCTGGGAGGAGCGAGCGAAACGCCTCCTTCGAGCTGAAATGGCAAGAAAAGGCTTTAGTTATCAAAAGCTTGTAAATGCCTTTGAGCCGATGGGAATTAAAGAGGATGAACACAATCTGCGCAATAAAATTGCGCGGGGAAAATTCTCTGCGGCGTTGCTGCTCCAATGCCTAGAGGCAATGGACACTTGGGACGTGCGAATTAGCCGTTAGTCCAGATCAATCACCTGGTGAACGTTGGTGACGCGGTATGCCACCGGGCGGCCGCCTCTAGTTTCGACGTTCACGTCAACAACAAAGCCCCGTTTAAATACGTTTTCGTCTGCTTCGCGGATTTCGTGTTTGATGCGCTGTTCTGCCAATTCTGAGGCATAGATTAGGGGCAAATCCCGCTCCAAAACAGATTCTATGACGACCCGCTCCCCGGTGCGCTTACCGACAACAGTGTCTTTGATGTTGCTTTGGCTAAACACCATCAAGACGCGCTCGTGATCGACATGCCCCCGTTTTTCAATATCTAGGCGTTGTTTTTCGATTTCTCGGACCGCTTCCCGCGCTTGCCCAGTGTCAAATTGGATTGCAGCCTTGATCTGCTTCTTTCCATCCTCGTAAGCCACGGCAGATAAGGTTGCTTTGCCATCGGGATCGTTGGCAATAGCAGCAACGCCACCCATAAAATCCTTGAGGTCTGAACTTGTAGCATCGGGGTCAGGATGACCACCAAAATAGCCTGATAGGCGCTTTCCATAGAGACGTACAAATTGCTCGACTATGAGCACTTGGTCCATCGCATTTATGACCGCACTTACGCCTTTGACGGCCCATGGAATCAAATCAGCTTCAATTGAACCGGGGCGAACTTCGCGAATGAAAATGCGCGATTCCCCCTCTAAATTAGGGAAACTCGATTTTACGAACTTGTCGTATTGGCTAGAAATCGACGTGAACCCGGCGACAAAATCGCCAAGTTCTATGGGCTGCTTGGTATCGACGTGCAGCTCTATATGTGCGGGCTCCCCGGCCATAATGGCATCATAGGAATACCCGGCAAAGTTGTCATCTTCCCTTACCACTTTCGCGCCTTTCTCGTCCTAAATCAGCAAGTTGCGCTTGCTGGATAAGGGCGGAATTGCTGGAAGTATCGATGATCGCTTCCGTCGCCGGCGAGATCGAAGGCGGCG
>CAYWBS010000454.1:0-3514 GCA_964456215.1 uncultured Hyphomicrobiaceae bacterium | reverse complement strand
GCAGGGCAGGCATCTGGGACAACATCCTCGCCGCCCTGACGGACAGACGTGACGACGATGTTCAGATGCTCGACACGTCAATTGTCCGGGTGCACCAACATGCAAGTTGCGTCAAGGAATGCGAGAGCAACTGCACGGGACGGTCACGCGGCGGACTGACAACGAAGATCCACGCGGTTGTCGATGCCAAAGGGTTGCCCCTCCGATTGTCACTCAGCACCGGTCAAGACCATGACAGTCTGCTCGCCGGCGATCTGCTGACGGAGCTTCGCTACAACGGCATGCTGCTCGCCGACAGGGCCTACGACTCCGATGCAATCAGGGAACTGGCGCGAGAGCGTGGAGCGTGGGCAAACATTCCGCCCAAACGAAACCGGAGAAACCCGATCTGCTTCAGCCCGCATCTGTACCGAGATCGCAATCACGGGAGCGGTTCTTCAATCGCATCAAGCATTGCCGGCGGATCGCCACCCGCTACGACAAGCTGGCGGAGAACTTCCTCGCATTCATCAAGCTCGCGGCAATCCGCTTATGGCTGGGCGTTTATGAGTCCACGTCCTAGGACCAGCATATCTGCTTGGGCAGATTGAGCAGATCTAAGTTGAATCTGTCAGTTCTGACAGCATTCAACCCATGATCGTACTGAAGCCTGAGCAGGAGCGAACGCACCTTGTGAGGGACATCAACTGTGTAGGTGTCGGCGAAGGAGCAGTTTCTCTTGCTCTTTCTGCTCTCGGCTATGGCGTCGGCGTAGGTTCTTTTCACGCACTTGAGAATTTCATCCTCGTTGGGAATCTCGGCCTTGAGATTGTGCAGGAGGAGTTTTCTGACATCTACTTTGTCCAAGTTTGGGAGATCGTCTAATCGCGCACGCCTGACCGCCCCCGCCGACTTGAACGCCAGCTCATACCGGATCACGTTGCGATCCGTTGGATCTTCCGTTTTGGAAAATCGGGAGTAGACCCGCGGGTTGCGTGCCTTGTTGCCTTTCGTCGAATAACCGGTCTGCCCGATTATCCTCTTTGAGTAGTTCTTTGGCGGCCACTTCAGATTGATGCAGAAGTGCAGCCAGGAGAGCATGGCTGCTGCATCGAAAAAATCTTTCGTGGTGAAATCGATCGCCACGTCCACTCGATGTACGCACGCTTGGATACTTCGCCGGCGAGCTAGGTCAGAGAGAAAGGCCAAGGTATTTCTTGAGGGACTGTTGGCAATGACCCTGACGCCGTAAATCTCGCCGGTCTCGCGGTTTGCGCAATCAACAATGTGGGCCTCTCTGCCGGTAACGGCTTCAACCTGCTTGCGTAGCCCTCGTGGCGGCCATCTGATGAATATCTCGACGGTGTCGATGAGCGCGACGATTGACGAGATATATTCCAGTAACTGATGGATGGATTTGATTTCTGCTGAGTTGATTCGTATATTTTGAGAATCCATGAGACGACCTCACTACGCGTTCTCATTGGTATCCGCCCCGCCTCTGTGAATGGTGATGCAGAGGCGGGGTTTCGCTAATTTATTCATCCATACCGTCCGGCTGTTTATCTGTCGGTACGGTCGAAAAGATAAATTTACCGCGGTGAACCAGCTTTCGCCGTGCTCCATCTTGCTTGCCCGGGGCGGCGCCGTCATCGTCAGAGTCCGGCGTCCTTGTCAATTTCACGCGTTGGCGTCTCTTTGCTCGATCTAGCGGCAGCGCCAATTGCTCCGCGCAGTAAGACCCAGAGGCGCTGACCTCGGGGGCGTCGCCCACCTCCTTCGTGTGAAATTTACCAGCAGTTACCGTGACCGTGTACTTGATCCCCCGTTCGCGAAGGCGCTTTAGGGCGGCGTTGATGCGGTCAATGATCCCGTTAAGTTCTTCCTCGTCTCGCTCGAGCCGCCTGAGCTGCCGCCTAAGCTCGCTCGCGTCTTGTTTGAACTTCGCGAGCCTTGACGACGCCCAGTTCTTTGGTAGAACACTTAGGGTGATCTCGCCATCGCTTGTCGCGGAGAGCTGGTAGAGGTCGCCGAGCTTGCGACGGTATTGCTCTTCAAAAAGCACGATCGACTCTTCATCAATGTCACACCAATCGTCATCCCAATCGTCCCTATCGTCATCACTCATGGACATTCTCCTTTTTCCAATATGCGCACGCAGATGTGGAACCGCACGGCGAAGCCGGTGCGCGGAAAGCTGGCCAGCGGGAAAACTTTCGGCGGTTGCTATTCCGCCGCTTCGCCGCGGGCGAGGGCCTCGAGCTCGGCTCGATGATAAAATACCTGCGATTTTGGCTTGCCAGTTAGCTTGACGGGCGAGAGCTTGCCCTGCTGTTCCAGAGCGATGATCGAATCGACACTTATTCCACCGAGCAGCTTGGCGGCCTGCGATCTGCTGTAAAGCAGAGGCATCTCTACGGGTGTCGTTTTAGTTTTTCGGATTTGATTGATCATTACGCGACCAGACATCTTCTCCAAACTCCAAAGATTTAATGGGCGCACGCTACCGCTCCGGCGAGGGCCGCTGGTTCGTCTCACGCGAATACGGAAACTCCAAAATATTGAGGTGTACGGATGTGGATTATAAGTGAAAGCTGATGATACTCAACGTATCCACGGGAAAGAATTAAGGTGGACCTTAATTATGGTGGGTCATTGTGGCATTAGCTAAAAGATTAAGTTTAGATCTTAACTAACCACATCACTTTCGCCTAACCCATTGAAATTATTGGTGCCGGCTGCAGGATTCGAACCCGCGACCTACTGATTACAAATCAGCCGCTCTACCAACTGAGCTAAGCCGGCTTATTTCTTTCTTTCAAAGACTTATAAATTAATCTCGGCAATAAATCAGAGCCCTGAAATCAGCACGGTTGCGCGGCAATGTCCATAGTTCGGCCGGGAAAGCAATCCACCTTCCGCACGTCCAATACCGGAGAATGACATTGCCCGCCGGTTTCGGCCGGTCAATAGGCTTCCAACAGTCGGCGACCATCCGTTTCAGGTGCCTGGTAATAGCCTGAATCTCGCTGTCCGTACAGCCCGCCGCCGCCAAAAAACCGCAGGCATTTTACGCGATCCGCGCGCCGATCCATTGGCATTGGCCGTCAGGACACGGCACGTAATCGCGCCCTACTTTGGTGCATCTGAAATTTCTCACATCATTGCGGCGGAGGTCCTAAGAAATTTCAGATGCACCAAAGTAGGTTCAAAAAGTTGCTAATGTCCCTTCGCGGTTTGCGCGTTGGTGATGAAGCCTGCGTCGACCGCCTGCTCCAATCCGTGGCATAGCTATAGGCGCCGACTGGGTAGCCAGGCGACAGCCAGGCGAGCAGCCGCCAAGGGCGGGCGCGTCAGCCACGGGGCCGGGCTTCCATGTGTGCGCCGTGATCGTGGTGATGGTCGCGTCCATGGCTGTGGGAGTGGCCATGATCGTGTACCTTTCCGAAACCATAGGCCCCGCCTTCCCGCTGGAACGGGGCCTTGACCGGCGTCACCGTCGCGCCGAGCTTTATGACCATGTCCGTGATGACAT
>CAYWBS010000453.1:0-3538 GCA_964456215.1 uncultured Hyphomicrobiaceae bacterium | reverse complement strand
CGGGGCAGGAGATTTCCACTCGGCCGTTCCAGCTGGTCACCGGCCGGGTCTGGCGAGGCACTGCCTTCGGCGGCGCCAAGGGCCGCACGGACGTGCCGAAGATTGTCGATTGGTACATGGAAGGCAAGATCCAGATCGATCCGCTGATCACGCACATTCTGCCCCTTTCCGACATCAACAAGGCGTTCGACCTGATGCATTCCGGAGAATCAATCCGCAGCGTCGTAACATTCTAGAATACACCGTCCACCACGTGGATCTGATTGTCGGAATATGCTCTAGGAGCTCGCGATCACCCAATTCGTCCCAACTGACGTGGACCGGTGGGCGGGCAATAAACGACCTCCCATAAGCCGGTCGCCGGTCACAGGTTCTCGTCAACCTCCCTGCGGGTCCCGCTTATCACGGGCCTGGATCATTGCCTTAATTTTTTCTATTATTGGCACCCGAGCCGTTTCGTGGGGCGCTGTCAATCCGCGGGACCAGCGGCTGACGTTTGACGGGCTATAACCTACAGTTTTTGCGATTTCGGCTGGCGTCAATCCGCAATTTACGATCGAGGCCTGGACGATTTTCCGAAACGCCGTCTTGTCCGTGACATCCAAATTGGAATTTGCAAGCCATATCAAAAACGCCCTTCTTACCTCCGCCGAAAATTCCGATTCAGTCACTTTTTGTTTTCGTGGCATAAAGATCCTTGAACAACTTCGATTATTGCGCAGATTATTCTTCGGCGAAGCATAGTGCAAATTAATTGCACTACGCTTTTTAGGGCTGTGCATTGTCTTGTTTTGTTGATATATCAATGGATTTAACAAAGGTTGAAGACAGGCGTCTGCAAAAAGACTGCATAATAGTTTTTTGTTGCGCTGTGATCGTTCAATTGATACTGTTCCCGGCTAAGTAAGTTTTGAATGGAGGGAACGAAAAGGTGCCCGATCGTAATTCGAGTAGCTTGGCTATACAAATAAAAATAGACGGAAATGTCCTACAATTCGGCGCGGATACTGGCCCATATGCAAGAAGCGTAAGACAACAAATAAAGTGGTTCAAAGCGCTTCCCGCCAAAGTGAGACGAAGGACCTATGACCTTATCTCTCATACTAAGAACGAAAAACATATTGTGAAGGATGGAATACGTTTAAAAAAATTAAAGGATGTAACGGGTTTTGATATTTTTCTCTATAAGTTGGAGGAGGCGGATATATTCTTGTTCAATAGTGCGATCAAGAATTTTCTTTTCATAGATATCCTCACTTTGCCATGGGATACTGACCCGGATGGAAAAATCGTCCGGCCCGGCATCCATATTTCGATCGAAAGCTGCGAAATTACCGGTCGAATAACTAAAAAACATAGACCGCGCGACAATTTTGGTTATGACCGAGGATATTCTCAATTATACTTAAATCCTGGCCATAGAGATGCTACGTATACAGGGCCTTATAAAGACGTACATGATTATAATCATCGTCAATATTGCGAATACCAGGGCTTCGCGAACAGTGGCATGAAAGACACAAGGAGGCGAAAAAATCAGGGTACGGGCGTGCTTGGCGGTGTCGAATGCGCGATTTTCCTTCAGGCGGCGCAACTTTCTTTCATGACAACGCGCGGAGGAACGCTTCCGCCCCATGTATAAAAATTGACATTTCGTAGTATTTCCGGCGGCCGCCCGGTGGCCGGAAAGGCGTTCAGCGTTACCGTCCACCATTCCCGCAGACCGTCACCGCAACCCGGAATGGAATTCCGCCTTCCCACGCTTATCCCGCGTTTTGACGCCGGAATCGAGCGAATTTTGTCCCGAAGTCGCGCCGATTTGTCCTATTCCGTGCGAAACGTCCCCGAAGAATGGCCGCGACGTCCCGGGGAAAAGTCGCCAAGATTCTCGCGACGTCCTCCGTCACCGCCCCGCTATCGCACCGCCATAGGGGTCAACCGCGCGCGCCGCCATCACGGAGTTCTACACAGACCGTTTCGGCCTCGCGGCTCACGGTCATGTTCTCAGTTGTGGTGAATAGTCCTCCGCCGTCAGGCCATAGGTCCAGGCCACGGCGCCGCGCGCGGTCTTGATCTCGGGCGGCACCTGGAGGAAGAAGTGGCGGTAGCTTCCGTCCTTTTCCGGCGTGCCGTTGACGACTTCAACCGCTGACCACAAATCGTCCGGCGCGAGCATCCTCTTCCAAAGAACGCCAAACCGGTCCTCGGCGACGGCCTGCGCGCCGCCTTGCCTGATGAACTTTTCCGCCGTCATACGCTCAAGGAGAAATCGGCGCATTTCAAAATCCGCGGCTTGAAGCACGTGATCGACGGTGATCTTCTCCGGCTCCTCGATGGTCCAGCCCGGAACGGAACGGCCCTCATTCGCATAAATCCGAAAGCCATCCCGGTATTGGATCGCCGGGCCGTCATCGCAATGAAGCCTTCCGCCATAGGCATCCTCCCGGAACCGCAGGATCTCCGGCCGGTCTGAAACGAAAGCGTAATCGCGGAAGAAATACCCCCACCCGCAGTTCCGAGCATATTCGAGGAGGGCCTTGTCCCTGTTGGCTTGCCGGCTATTCGCCACATTGCCGAACCGCAATGCCAGGTCCAACCGAAACAGACCGGTGTCATGGGCGCCCAAATTCGCACGTACCGGCAGCCTGCGGTCGGGTACCAGCCGGGCGTTGCCGTCTGCTTTGCCGATAGAAAATTCAAGCTGGAGTTCCAGTTTCGGTTTCACCCGCTTGTTGAAATGGTTCCTGAGCGCTTCAGTTAGACCCTGACCGCGCCTGAGCCCCAAGGCGCGCAGCTGAACATCCTCGATTTCCCACAGCCTCCGGCTCAAATGCAGGAAGTAGAAGCGGTGGACGAGCCGTCGCAAAATCACATCGGGCAACTGGTCGCGATGCGGTCCGCGAAGCGAGATCGTCAAAGTCGCCTTCAAACCGTCTTTGTCATGAGTGCTGTCGCGGATCTGCGCTATCGCCAGCAGGCATGACGCCGGACTGTCGAGAACAATCGTTTTTTTTGGCGGAGCCTCGTCAAACGCCCGGTAGAGCCTGCCGACGATTCCGCGCACCCGCCGCCTGTTGATTTTCTTCGTCGAGAGACCAAGCGCCAGCCACTCATCGGCAACGCGCTTGATCTTTTTTCGCCTCAGGAGCGCACCGTTGTCAGTCACGATGAATTCGCGCTTCTTTCCGGTCGAATTCCCGCTGGCGGCGCACCTGGTACGATCCCTGAGGGAGCGTGATGGCCGCGTGTTCCTGATGCTCCAGAACCGCCTCTTCCGATTCGACATTGACGTGGCCGACATACAAACGGGAATCGTGAATGTCCCTCGCCAGAAGCGGATCGCGATAGAACGTCACCTTGCCGCGTTTGAAGGCATGGCTGTGGCCTTCGAATTCCCCTTCGGCGATCGTCGTTACGCCGTCTTCTCCCGCCGGAACGACCTCCCCGCTCACGGGTAGCGCGCCGATCCGCTCCAGCAGAATATCGCCCTGGGCGCATACGAATTGGTCTTTTGATTTGAGTGATGCTGAATTCATAA
>CAYWBS010000452.1:0-3556 GCA_964456215.1 uncultured Hyphomicrobiaceae bacterium | reverse complement strand
CGGGGCAGGAGATTTCCACTCGGCCGTTCCAGCTGGTCACCGGCCGGGTCTGGCGGGGTACGGCCTTCGGCGGCGCCAAGGGCCGCACGGACGTGCCGAGGATCGTCGATTGGTACATGGAAGGCAAGATCCAGATCGATCCGCTGATCACCCATATCCTGCCGCTCGCCGACATCAACAAGGCCTTCGACCTGATGCATTCCGGAGAATCAATCCGCAGCGTCGTGCAATTCTAAAACGCAGCGCTCGCCAAAAGGGTCTATTTGGTCGGAACATGCTCTAGCCGGCCTGATGCCCAACCCGCTGACGTTACGTTTGGAGGCGGCCTGCCCAGGCCGCCTTTTCCGTACGCGCTGTGTATCTCAAGCTGTTAGCTGATCCAAACGTCAAACGGAATATTGTCAGTTCGATTTGCCGCATTGTCCGATGACAGACGCTCTGAGGAGCCCCGCCGGATAGCGCCGACCGGTCGGACGAACGCCGTAACCCTCCATGACGCGCTGCCCCGCCTTAATAGCTGCCTCATCTCCTTCTTCCCGCAAAATAGTCGCTGCGCAGCAATCAGCATCGAGTTCCAAGCTATGGTTTGTCCGCGCGAGCATTAGCAATGCTCCCTGACGACGATATCTTTGCAGCCGTTTTAGATGTCCCCTCGTGTGATGGCAGCATTCATGCGCGAGAAGAAAACGGGAATAAGCAGCATCTTTGGACCGGAAGGCGTCCAAATAGATAACCGGTTCCTCGTTCTCCAGCACCGTCGCGCGCGCATGGCCAGACAAATCTTTCACGATATAGGTCAAGATTCTGCAATAGCGATTAGGGAAAGACTGTATGGCTCCGACTTCACCTGCATGAGACGACTGGATTTGGGACACGGACAAAAGCCAAATAAGCGCGGCCCCTGAAACAGATCGATATACCGGAAGCGCCGCAGACCAAACTAAATGCCGAAGTGTGCATTCGACTTTGATAGCATGATTTCCACAGATCATCTGAAGCTCGATAAATCGCCCATCGCAATTGCCAATCCTTGTTCACCAGTCATTTCGGTAACGATGGTAATGGTCGCCTGATAATCCGCCCCAACTGAAACGTCGACATATTGGCGACTGGCAAGCTTCGTTAGAAACGAAGTGCACTATAACAAATTTCGCGTCTTTATGGTGGATAGGAATGGATGTTCAGAATTGCATTCCAACAGGTGGTCAAAAAGCATTCGGGTAGTCTTGTGCGAGCTCGCGGCAGCGCCGGTCGATCGATTGTGCATCTCTCTCTTTCTGCGGTGTTGGAATTTCAATCTCGGCTATCACCCGGGCGGGTCGTTCCGAAATGACGACAATCCGGTCGGCAAGCTGCACGGCTTCTCTCAGATTGTGCGTAACCATAATCGTCGTTATGGGTTTCGCCGACCAGACATCGATCAAGAGCTGCCGCAGCCGCTCCGCGGTCGGATTGTCGAGCGATACGAAGGGTTCGTCGAGCAATAGCATGTCAGGTTTGGTGGCAAATGCCCGTGCAAGGGCGACGCGGCGAGCAATGCCCAGGGACAACTCTCCGGGAAAACGGTCGAGCATATTGTCGATGCGAAGCTGGACGGCAAGCGCTTCAAGTTCAGCTTTTCCAAACCCATGCGAAGCTGTCAGCAAAATATTATCCCTGACAATTCTCCACGGAAGAAGCCTGGGCTCCTGAAACACGAACCCGATGCGCTGCTCACCAGCCACCGGGACGCTACCCAAAAACTCACGATCCAACCCAGCCAGGATACGCAGAATCGTCGTCTTACCGCATCCTGACGGTCCTATAAGGACCGTAAAGCTCTTCTCTTTGATGACCAACTCAAAGGAAAGGACGGCTGTTACCGGTTTGTCATTGGAACCAGTGTACGTTTTTTCGTCGATCCTGATATTAAGCTGGCTTGAGACGCCAACGGGACGAGTATCGTTCAAGAGGCTGAACCAGAAGGATTTCCACCAACAGCATTACAATCACAAACGCAATTGTATAGCCGAGGATGGCGGTTACGTCGAAAAGTTGAAAATGAAGGTGAATCTGGAAACCGACACCGTTTGAGCGGCCCAGCAACTCGACCACGAGCACAATTTTCCAAATAAGGGCCAGGCCGGATCGCGAGGCAGCGGCGAAATAGGGTTGTAGCTGCGGTATCGTAACGTGACGCAGTGTAGCCATCGGCGTCATACGAAAGGAACGGGCCATATCATCCAAACCGGGATCGAGTGCACGCGCACCTTCACGTAATGTCGCGACGACATTCGGTATCTTGTTGACAGCCACTGCTCCGATGGCCGCAACCTCGGTGAGGCCCACCCAGATAAAGGCAAGAATCATGACGACCAATGCCGGGATGTTGAGAAGAACAATCAGCCAGGGATCAAGAATTCGGTTCACTAACGGGGATTGTCCCATGAGAAGACCGATCGCACAGCCAATAGCCATCGCAATGACATAGGCCGCGGCGACTCGCAAAAGCGTAATCGAGAGGTGGAACAATAGGGAGCCACTTTGGATTTCTTGGCTGAGAAATAGGAGCACCTTCATCGGGCCGGGGAATAGTCGACTTTGCGCTATCGCGGCTGCGACCATCCAGAGAACGACAATGCCAATTACGGAAAGAACGGAATATACGCGGGAAGTCATTCTATAAGTCATACGATCTGGGATTATTGTGTTGGAGCGTGTGTCCAAAATGTTCCCGGCGCAAGTTCGGTTCCGGAGCCGACCAGCTTTTCGCCTCCGAGTTTTGCGAGCACGCCAAATAACAAGCCCATGTCGCGATCCTCTTTCTTTTGGTCGTTCGATAGGATTCCCTCACGGAACCGGTCCCGCAAAACCCGCCACGCTTGATCGTCCTCCGCACTCATGATTGGCCGGAGACGCTGCCATTCCTTGTCCGACATTTTCAAAATTTGATTGGCCCTGTCCGTCGCCCTTAGAAATGCGGATATCTGCCGCTTGTTTTTTTCAGCCCAGGCACTGCTAAAGACGTAGCCAATCATAGGAACGTCGGCGTGAGCACCAAGCCCTTTCGCGGCGTCCTGAACCTCGATAACACGCCGGAAACCTATCGCTTCCAAGCGGGCACAATAGTGCCAAAAATTCAAGACCGCATCCAGCTCGCCCTGTATCGCCTTCTGTGTGAGTAGCGGCGGAGCGCCATAGATTTGGCTCGTCTGTTCGCGAAGATCAAGGCCGAAATGTTTCTGCGCATAGGCAGTGAGAATAAGCCAGCTCTTATCCAAAGGGCCACCCGCAACACCTATTTTTGCGTTTTTCAGATCGGCAACAGATCTGATACGAGAATCCTTGGGAACCAGCACCGCTCCGACGGCTGTCGAATAAGGCTGAAACACATAATCCGCGCCGGACCGGCGCTGACGTGACACCCAGAGCCAGTCGGAAACGATTATGTCAGCTGCTTCGGCTTGCAAAGCCACTTTGGCCGCTAGCGTTCCGGCGAGAGGCGTAATCTGAAGTTCAATGCCTTCCTCTTTGTCCAACTGGTGGTGCTTGATGACGTCGAGGAGCCAGCTCACCG
>CAYWBS010000451.1:0-3563 GCA_964456215.1 uncultured Hyphomicrobiaceae bacterium | reverse complement strand
CGCGAAACGGATTTCCAAGACGATCGGCAGGCTTCTTAAAGGGGAAATCGGCATCGACAGCCTGGTTTCATCGGAGCGCGAGCCGAGGGGCCGCGTCCGGGCTTTCAGCCTCGAGCCGGAGGTGCTGATCGATAACATGCTTTCCGATGATTTGACGGTCATAGAAGTAAGCGGCTTGGATCGGCCGGCTCTCCTCTATGACCTCACCCGCGCTATGTCGGATCTGCGCATGGATATCTTCTCAGCCCATATCGCGACCTTCGGCGAAAAAGTCGTCGATGTTTTTTATATTACTGACATACTCGGCAACAAGATCACGAGCGACGAGGAAAAAGCTGTCATTCACAGCCGCCTGACTGCCGTATTGGCCTATACCCAACGGAAAAGAAAAAACCGGCAAGCCCTCCCGGCGCAATCAGATACACACAACAACCTCTCATTACCGCCTGAGCACGGCGTCGGGTCATCCTCCGCACAAGGCTGATCGGACTCATTCAAGCGGTGCGGGTCGCCAAAGAGATTTTCGGTGGGCTGCGCGTCGCGCGGTGCAGAGTCTTGGTTTGCCGGATGATTTGCCGAGCCTCCCGACCGCCCGGCACGTAGTCCAGGCTTACGAAGCATAAATCCGCGACCGTCTGTAGAGCTACGTCGCCAAAACGCTGCCTCTTAAAATGTTTCCACGAAAAGTGGGCACCGGTTTTCCGTCCGGAAACACCAGAAAATCAAAGCGTTAGAGCTTTTTGAGCGATTTAACGAAAAGCGAGAACACTCTCGGGGACAGGATCGTCCCGATAGTTCATGCATTGATTCGCCTTGCCTGCTTCTGCGCAAAGATTTCGCGGGCGATTTCTGGCTGGTCCTGAATGATAATCAGGAAATTATGTTGATTAGGCCGACCGAATCAGCTGCGACTCTGTGTGAGTGTTGCTCTTATGTTCTGGCCCAATGAAGCATCGTCAACGATTGGTCCATGCCGGTAACGCGCCCAAAACAGATCGAAAACGAAGCAATAATTGCCTTCTGAACACATGGACGTGGCAATAGCGCAACAGTTAAGTGCGAAATTCGGCCAGCGCTTCCGAAATCCATTTGCTCAAGCACTCCCCTTCGTCTAACAGGGAACCACATCGGGTGAGCTCCGTACTCCGTTTTTCGTCCTGCCTCGCGTTTTAGCTCGCTCGTCAAAACCAAGCAGAAACGTGTCTTAGGTACTGCTCTATAGCGAAAGTGTCGTGAGAGCGGAGATGGACAATGATAAAAGGACTTAACGGAAGGTCTGGCCGCCTTGCCGCTTTGACGGCGGCCGGTCTTTTTTCAGCCGGAGTTGCCATGACATCGGCGAGCGCTGCCGACCTTGGCGGCGACTGCTGTGCGGATCTTGAGGAACGCGTGGCGGAACTTGAAGCGACGACTGTCCGTAAGGGCAATACGAAAGTCAGCCTGAAACTCAGCGGCCAGATCAACCAGACGCTGTTGTGGTGGGATGATGGCGATGAAAGCGATGTTTTCGTCGGCGACAACAACGTATCCGGGTCGCGGCTGAAATTCGGCGGCAGCGGCAAGATCAACAGCGACTGGGAAGCCGGTTTCTATATGGAACTCGACTACCGTCAGTCGCGGACGGCCAATCAGAGGCAGGACGTTTCGGACGGCGGCAGTCTGCTGACCGGCGATGGCGTCGATGCGTCGGACCTTTTGTGGTATTTGAAGAGCAAGACGCTGGGCAAGCTGTCGGTCGGCAAATATGACGCCGCCAATGACGGCATTCTGTGCATCAGCCTCGGCGGCACCAGCGCCACGGAGGACTGCGGCTTCGACGACTGGATCAACGACTTTGCGATCCGCAGGTCGAGCGGCGCCCTGAGCGGAACCAGATGGGACGGCATCTTCACGGGCGAGGTTGGTGAAGGTTCGGAAATCCCGCAGGTTCGCTATGATTCGCCGACGATCGCCGGCTTTACCCTGTCGGCCTCCTGGGGCGAGAACGACTACTGGGCGATCGCGCTTCGCTATGCCGGCGAATGGGCGGCGCTTGGCGGTCTGCGCGTTGCCGGTGGCATTGGTTTCGGTAACGAAGAGGCGAACAATGTCGCGCCTGGGCCGAACAGCGAATGCGGAGGCCGGGACTGCGATCAGATCGGTGGTTCGATTTCTGTCTTGCACGTGCCGACGGGTCTGTTCGTCACCTTCGCCGCCGGGCAGGACGACATCGATGCTTCCGGCGTCGATGAGAACACCATCTATGTCCAAGGCGGCATCAACAAGAAGGTCTTCGCCGCAGGCGCCACGCGCATCTACGGCGTGTACTATCACTCCGAAGACAAGCTGGTCAGCGCTGCGACCGGTGACGATCTGGACGCCGACGCCCTCGTCAACGCCTCCTTCGGCGCAACCGGCATTCAGGGCTGGGGTGTTGGCATCGTGCAGGCCATCGACAGTGCGGCGATCGAACTATATGCCGCCTACCGGCACTATGAAGTCGACCAGGTTGATGTGTTCGACGCCGGTGGCAACCGCCTGGCGGCCGACAGCTTCCAGGACATGGATGCCTTCGTGACAGGTGCACGGATCAAGTTCTAACGCTTGACCGGAAATACCAGACGAGAATTCAGGGAGCCGCCTTTCGGGGCGGCTCTTCTGCATTTGTGATGATTCGCCAGAGCGCACGTATTGCTTGGCTGGAAAACAAATGGCGACATGCTTCGGACTTGCTCTTGCGCTGAAGCTCCTCTACGTCAACGTGCCATGACCCTCATTCGCGCTTTTGCCACCGTTGGCGGCATGACGATGCTCAGCCGGGTTCTCGGATTCATCCGGGATATATTAATCGCCGCAGTACTTGGTACCGGGATCGTCGCTGACGCGTTCTTCGTCGCTTTTCGCTTCCCAAATCTTTTCCGGCGTCTTTTCGCGGAAGGGGCATTTAACGCCGCCTTCATACCCTTGTTCACCAAACGGCTGGAGGGTGAGGGGCGCGAGGAGGCACGAAGGTTCGCCGAGGAAGCAATGGCGGCACTGGTCTTCGCGCTGTTGATTTTGACTGCCGTCGCGGAGATTGCCATGCCCTGGCTCATGTATGGCCTCGCCTGGGGATTTGCGGACACGCCTCAAAAATTCAATCTTTCAATCGCCCTGACCCGAATTACATTTCCTTATCTCTTGTTCGTCTCGCTACTGGCGCTGTTTTCAGGGATTCTAAACGCCTTTCATCGGTTTGCCGCGGCCGCCGCGGCCCCGGTCCTCCTCAATGTGGTGTTTATCGCCGTTCTCGTGCTGGTGAGCTGGCTTGGTCTCGGCAACACCGCTCAGGCCGGCCACGTCCTCGCCTGGGGAGTTTCGGTCGCCGGATTATTGCAATTGCTTGTTGTCCTTTTCGCAGCCCGCTCCTTAGGGATGTCCTTGCGCTTGCGTGCGCCCCGCCTGACGCCGAGCGTCGTCCGCCTGTTGCGTCTGGGCGGTCCGGGGGTCATGGCGGGCGGCATCACGCAAATCAACATCATCATCGGGACGATCATTGCGTCGCTGCAGGATGGCGCCGTGTCGTGGCTTTATTACGCCGACCG
>CAYWBS010000450.1:0-3568 GCA_964456215.1 uncultured Hyphomicrobiaceae bacterium | reverse complement strand
TTCATCGCCATGCGGCGTCACCTCTCCGCATTCGGTGCAGGTATAGCCATAACGACCCTGGTTCAAAGCAGCACCGCGACCGCTCTCATCGTATCCTCCTTTGCCGGACGGGGACTTATCAGCGGCGGCGCTGCTCTGGCCATATTGCTCGGCGCGGACGTCGGCTCGACCCTGGTCGTTCAGGTCTTGTCCCTCGGTCTCGATTGGTTGTCGCCACTGCTGATCGCGACCGGTGTCTTCGGCTTTTTGTCGACCAATTCCAGCCGTCCACGCGCGTTGTCACGGGCGGCCATCGGGCTGGGCTTGGCGCTCCTGTCGCTGCGGCTGCTTGGCGAGGTCGCGGGCCAACTGAAAGCCATGGGCTCGTTCACATTGCTTTTTGCGCGGATCGCAGACGAGCTTGTTCTGACCCTGCTGGTGAGCGCGTTGCTGACCTGGCTTGCCCATTCGAGCGTAGCGATCGTGCTTTTAATAATGTCCCTCGCTTTGGCGCAGGTCATTACCCTGCCGCTGGCAATGGCGCTTGTTCTCGGCGCTAATCTCGGTGGAGCACTTATCGCTGTTGGAGCGACCGTTCGCAGCCCGCCGACGGCGCGGCGCGCGCCAATTGGCAATTTTTTGATGCGTGCCTTATCGGTTGCCGTCTGCCTGCCTCTATTGCCGGTCTTTGAGCCCTATCTCGTCCAATTGAGCGGTAACGCGGCAAGAATGGTTGCTAATTTTCATACGGCCTTCAACCTTGTGCTATCGGTCGCCTTTCTACCACTCGTCTACCCGCTTGATGCCCTGCTGAACAGGTTGCTTCCGGACGGTACGCCTGAGGAAGACCCTGGCAGGCCGCGCTATCTGGATGATGATGCCTTGGAGACGCCGGCCGTGGCCCTCGCCAGTTCGACGAGGGAAGCGATGCGCATGGGTGAAGCCGTCCAAGGCATGCTTCGACACACGATCGATGCCTTCAGTACAACGAACAATAAAATCGTCCACGATATCGAAGCTTCAGACGACATCGTCGACAAACTGCATGAAGCAATCAAGATCTACCTCGCCCGCCTGACGCAGGAGGAACTCGACGACAAGGAGAGCAGCCGGTGTATCGAAATATTGAATTTCACCACCAACCTCGAACACATCGGCGATATTATCGACAAAAACCTGATGGAACTCGCGACCAAGAAAATCAAATTAAACTCCAGTTTCTCGAAGACCGGCATGACCGAGCTCGTGGCGTTCCACAACCGGATCAGTGGTAATTTCGATCTCGCCTTGAATGTATTCATGTCTGGCGATCTCGGGCTTGCCCGAAAACTCCTGCGTGAAAAGGTAAGCGTTCGTGATCTCGAAATGCGCTACATCGAAAACCACTTTTCGCGGATCGGCGAGGGGCGCCCGGAATCCATAGAGAGCAGTTCGCTTCACCTTGACATTCTTCGTGATCTCAAACGCATCAACAGCCATCTGACGGCCGTTGCATATCCGATATTGGAGCGCGCCGGCGAGCTGGCGAGCAGCCGGCTGCTCGCCGACGAAAGGGGGCCCAATGCTTAAGGCCCAGACATGGTAGATCATATTGAAAGACTATATGCCGCTGTTGTCGAGGCCCGCGGCAATGATCCCGCCTCATGCCGGACGGCACGTCTGTTCGAGGCGGGACAGGCAAAAATCGGTAAGAAAGTTATCGAAGAGGCCGCCGAAATCGCGCTGGCCTACACCGCCAGGCACCGGAAGGACGTCGTCCGGGAGACGGCGGACCTTTTGTACAACCTCACGGTCTTGCTCGTCGAGCTTGACATATTCCCAGAGGAGATTTGGGAAGAAATGTCTAATCGCGAGGCATTGTACGGAATTGCTGGTAAAGTGCCGAAATCAGGATCGCGAGCCACACCCTCACAAAAGACCGTGGCGAGATACCGGAGGAGCCGGTAGGCAATGCATGATCTTCTGAATGGTCAGCCCAGACTGGACCTCAAGTCGCGGCAAACTGAAATTCTCGACCGGGTGCAGAAATACGGATTTGTTTCAATCGAGCAGCTTGCTAAGTTGTTTAGCGTCTCTGAGCAGACCGTGCGCCGCGATATAAAACAGCTCGAAAAGCAGCGTCTTGTTATTCGCTATCACGGTGGCGCCGGACTCACGGAAAGCCATCTCCGTTCGGATACCGGCTATGACAGCCGTAAAGAACAATTCGCGGCTGAGAAAAGACGGATCGCCGAGCTCGTCGCGGAACGCATTCCGGACGGCGCCTCGATTTTCATCGATATCGGCACAACCATGGAAGCCGTCGCAAAGGCTCTGCTTGTTCGTAAGCGCCTGACTGTCCTGACAAATCACGTGTCTGTGGCGACAATACTGAGCGAGAGCACCGAATTCGAGATCATATTGGCCGGCGGTATTCTCCGTCATCGGGATCATGCGACGACGGGCGCGGCGACACGAGAATTCCTGGAACGGTTCCGTGTCGGCTACGGCATCTTCGGCATTGGCGGGATCAATGATGACGGCGAACTCCTGGATTTTGATTTTCGAGACGTCAGCGTATCCGTGACCGCCTTGCAGATTTCACGTAAGAAATTCATCGCCCTCGATCACAGCAAATTCGAAACGGACGCCATTGTCCATGTCGGCCATGTGTCGGATGTCGATGCAATATTTTCCGATACACCGCCTCCGGAGCGACTCCGCAGGCTCCTTCGCGAACATGGGGTTGAAAGCGTGACGCCTGAGCTGGCCGGTCTGCCGCGGTCCGGTGGTCGTGATTCGGATGCTTTCGTTTCCGATCAGGGATCGGGCGGAGCCTAGGTCAAGCCAAACCGAATCCCCGGCCAGCCGGATGTTGAAATAAGCGCGTATTCGTTCACGCCCCTCAGGCACGATAAAACTTTGGACCTCAGCATTGTCTCATCCCAAACCACTTGCGGAAAGTCCGGATTCGGTATGGAGACCGGTTGTTAGGCTGTTCTCGGATATCGATGATACGATCACCAGCCGGGGTCGAATAACCAGCGGCGTTTTACGCGCAATGGAGCAGCTGCGTGACAAGCGGATAGCGGTCGTCCCCGTGACCGGCCGGCCAGCCGGCTGGTGCGACATGATCGCCCGAATGTGGCCAGTCGACGGGATCATCGGAGAGAACGGCGCCTTTTATTTCCGCTATGACCCAAAGCGCAGTCGCATGATCCGCGCCTATTATGATTCCGTCGACGTGAGAAAGGAGAAAATCGCCCGGCTTTCCCTTATCGCCGAGGAAATCCTTGCGAAAATCCCAGGGACCGCCCTTGCCGCTGATCAACCCTATCGCGAGACAGATGTGGCCATCGACTATCGCGAAGATGTCGTACCGCTTTGCCTGGAACAAGTTGATGAGATCGTCCCGCTTTTCGCGAAGCATGGCGCGAACGCAAAAATCAGTTCGATCCACGTCAATGGATGGTTTGGGGATTATGACAAGCTTGCCATGACACGGCGATTTGCCCGTGAACAGCTCTCGGCCGACCTCGACAGCGATCAGCGCGGCTTTACGTTCATCGGCGATTCACCGAACGACGCTCCGATGTTCTCTTTCTTCAAG
>CAYWBS010000449.1:0-3577 GCA_964456215.1 uncultured Hyphomicrobiaceae bacterium | reverse complement strand
GACCGCCGCACGTTTGGAGACGGTTTGGGTAATTGTGCCCAAACCGAGAAGTCCCAATGTCCGTCCCGCAGCTTCATGACCGATCGATGCCTGGCGCGGCCAGGCGCCCGAAATGACCTGTTCCGATTTGACATAGGCTGGTCGTAAAAGAATTAAAATTGCCGCGATGACATATTCGGCGACCGAGACGGTATTGGCACCGGTCGCCGGACGGATCGCGATGTTGCGCGACTGGCAGGCGGCCATGTCGATATTGTCGAGACCGACGCCCAAGCGTCCAACGACCTTTAGAACCGGTCCGTGTTCGAGGAGACCCGCCGTCACTTGTGTGCGGTTCCTTACGATGAGCGCCCGCGCCTCCGGCAGAGTGTCGCCAAGCCGGCCGGCGTCCTGCCAAAGATCCGGATCGTAGGCGATCGAAAAGTCGGTTTCGAGCGAGGCGAGGGCCTCGGCATCCATGAATTCCGAAACGACAATATCAGCCATGCTCAGGCGTCATATCCAAGGGTTGCGCGTAGTTTGGAAAACATCTTCGATCTGAGCTCCATGCCGATGCCGGGAGCGTCGGGAAGGGTGACATATCCCTCCACGACGGGAATGTTATCGGCGAAGCCGCCATAGGGCTGGAAAACGCGCGGATAAGTTTCGGTGCCGCCAAATTGCAGGCCGGCCGCCATGTTGAGGCCGATCTGCTGGCCGCCATGGGGAAGGAAACGCCGCCGCGACCAACCGAGTTTCTCTGCTTCTGCAAGCATAACCAGAGTCTCAGTCGGCCCGTAGCAGAGCGACGGATCGGGCTGTAACCAGTCCAGATCGGGGCGCATGCCGCCGAAGCGCAGCAAATTGTTCATATCCTGATGGGAAAACAGATTCTCGCCGGTGGCGATCGCACCGGAATAATTCTGGATGAGTTCGGCATTGACGTGATAGTCGAGCGGATCGCCCGGCTCCTCGAACCAGGCGAGCTTCAGGGGCTCGATCGCCTTGCCGAACGCTTTTGCCTGCTCGAGGGTGAACCGCCCATTGGCGTCGACGGCGAGGTTCGCGCCGGAGCCCAGCTCGTCCGCCGCCGCCTCGATACGCTTCATGTCGTCGGCAAGCGGGGCGCCGCCAACTTTCATCTTGGCAATTCGGTAGCCCTTGGCACGGTAGTCGTGCATCTCCGCGCGCAGGGTCTCGATATCCTTGCCGGGGCTGTAGTAGCCGCCGCCCGGATAAACGAGCACCTTCTCGTCATATTTGCCGTCATTGTAGCGCTCGGACAGGATTTTCCACAGCGGCTTCTCCGCTATCTTGGCGTGGGCGTCCCAGACGGCGACGTCGAGGGCGGCGACACAGTAGCAGCGCTCGCCGTGGCCGCCGGGCTTCTCATTCGCCATCAGCGTCGCCCACACCGCCTGCGGGCTCAGATTTTCGCCCGTTTCGTCCAGCAGCGATTTCGGGTCGGCCTCATGGAGCCGTGGCAGGAAGCGCGACGCCAGAAGTCCCGGCTGGGCGTAGCGGCCATTTGATGAGAAACCGTAGCCGATAACCTGCTCGCCATTTCGGACGACATCCGTTTCCACCGCGACGACGTTTGTCGTCATCATGCTGAAGTTAATGATGGCGTTCGACAACTGCGAGGCAAGCGGCGCCGATACGTGCCGGACATTCGTTATTTTCATGCGCTGCGCCGATCTCCTTCTGCATCCCCTGCTCTCAGGCGCTGCGGTAAAGCTTGGTCATGACGAATTCCTGGTGTCCGAGCGCCTCCGCCGCGGTCAGCCGGCCGTTGGCGGTGCTGAGGATCATATCGATCAACGCATCGCCGGCGCTATCGAGCGTCATCTCCCGGGTGAGAATGCCGGTCACGTCGAGGTCGACATGCTCGGACATGGTGCGCACGGTTCGCGGATTGGCGGAGATTTTGATCACCGGCAGGATCGGGTTGCCGACAACGTTGCCCTGGCCCGTCGGGAAAGTGTGCACGGCGTAGCCGGCGGCGGCCATCAGCGTGACGCATTCCGCCGCCGCCGACGAGGTATCCATATAGTAGAGGCCGGGACCTTTCGATGGCGCTTCGGCGGGTTTTAGAACATCGATATATTTTGACGTCCGGCCGATCTTTTCGAGATTGCCGAAGGCTTTTTCCTCGATCGTCGTCAGGCCGCCTTCGATATTACCTTTGGTCGGCTGACTTTCCGATAGATCGTCGACCTTGAAGGGCTCGATCACCTCGTCCATATAGGCCTGCCAGACGGCCATGAATTTCTCGCCGATCTCGGGCGTCGCACCGCGCTCCTTGCAAAGATGCTCGCCGCCGGTGATCTCCGATGTCTCGCCGAAGACGCCGTAAACGCCTTTCGGTATCAGCTTGTCATACATGTTGCCCACGGTCGGACAGGAGCCGAGGCCGGTCGTGGTGTCCGATTCGCCGCATTTTGTTGAAATCCAGAGCTCCGAGATATCGCACTCTTCCCGTTGCAGCTCGGTTGCCCAGTGGACGAACTCTTTTGCCTTGCGCGAGGCCGCCGCAATGGTCTCCAAATCGCCATGCTGTTCGATGGAAAAGCCGGCCACGGGTTTGCCCGTCGCGGCGATGCCGTCGACGATGCGCTGGGTCCAGCCGGGCTCGATGCCGATGACAACCGCCGCCGCCACGTTAGGATTGGCGCCGGTGCCGATCATGGTGCGGAAATGAAGGTCCAAATCCTCGCCGAATTGCAGGCGACCATAGGAGTGGGGGAGAGAGAGCGTCCCTTTGATATTGTTGCCGACGCCGACGCAGGCGGCGTTGGAAATGTCGTCAACCGGCAGGATGATAACGTGATTGCGGACGCCGACGCGTCCGTTCTCGCGCCGGTACCCCATGAATTTCTCAGCAGACATGTTCGCCTCCTTTACCAGCGCTTCGTTTTCAGATTGTGGACGTGAACATGCTTGCCCTTTGTCGCATCGCCGACCATTTTGCCAATGTCTTGACCATATTTTATGGCGGTGTCGCCGGTTTTGAGATCGCTTATGGCCACTTTGTGGCCGATTGGAATATCCTGCTCTGCTTTGAGGGTGAGTGTCGTATCATTTTCGGTAATGACACCGAGCATCTCCGTACCAGCGCTCAAACCTTCAACGACGACGACACCAACATTGTCGTTTGGGCTGTGCACGAGGAAATGGGGTTTGGACATGTGTTACCTCTCGAAACTTCCGACTTTTGAATAAGCTGATTAGGGAAAGCCTTCAACCTGTTTTCAGATCCTTTTTTCCTTTTCAGGCGGAACCGATCCGGTGTGATCGTTTGTCCGGTTTGCATGCCTTATGCAACGCGGCTTTTGGCGGCCGGATTTCCGAAAGCGGCAATGTCTGCGACGGAATGGCGGATGAGGGCCGGCCATTGCGGCATTGCCGGGAATCCAATCACCAAGAAATCTTCGACATGACGATCCAAAATCGCCCGACCAATTTGTCCTTGATGGCCGGGCGCGTGCAGCAAAGGGCATTTCAAGGCAGGCGTGGAGGGGGCCGATCCCAGGCGGTTGCGCCTAAGAACGCTCTCCGATTTGGATATTGCAAAACCACCGACTTTGGGTAAACTCCA
>CAYWBS010000448.1:0-3581 GCA_964456215.1 uncultured Hyphomicrobiaceae bacterium | reverse complement strand
GGGTATGCTCGTTCACCGGCCGGTAACAAACAGGAAGTGGACCGAAGAAAGCCGAATGACATCGATTAATGCAGTCCCGGGAACTTCAGACCGCTCGTTTTTTCGAAGGACGGCATTGATCGTCTTTAGGCAAATATTCGCCGTCGCGGCCGCTGCGTGGTTGCCTTCCACTCCGTCGATTGCAAATGAGGACGTCTGGCCTGATCTGAAATCGAATATCTTCGGCGAGCGTAATATTCGCGACGGTGCCGCGATCCTTTCTGTCGATGCCCCTTATCGCGCTCACGATGCCGCATTGGTTCCCATAACAATAACAACCAACACCTCGCGGGATGTGGCAAGAACCATCAAGACCGTAACACTCGTTATTGACGAGAACCCGGCCCCGGTGGCTGCCGTGTTTCATTTGGGATCCGGGAGCGACATTACCCGGATTTCAACGCGGGTGCGCATCAACGCTTACAGCCATGTTCGCGCGGTCGCCGAGATGAACAACGGCGAGCTGTATATGGTTAGCCGTTTCGTGAAGGCGTCCGGCGGTTGTTCGGCGCCGGCGTCAAAAAATCATGATCAGGCGGTCGCCGAAATGGGCAAGATGCGTTTGCGCCAATATGGGAGGAGTGCCGCGGCCGGCAAAAACTCCGACAGGGCGCGTGAGGTGCAATTACAGATACGCCATCCAAACCATTCCGGCCTGCAGATGGATCAACTGACCGGCTATTACATTCCTGCCCATTTCGTCGAGAAGATCGAGATTTATCAGGGCGCAGCACGGCTTCTCGCGATCAAAGGCGCAATTTCGCTGAGCGAGGACCCAAGCGTGCGCTTTATCTTTACGCCGGTGGGCAGGGAAAATCTGGAAGCTCGCGTGGTTGACAACGACGAGAAGGTCTTCAAAGGGTCCTGGCCGTTTCGGGAAGCTGGCGACAAGAACATGTAGCGCCAATATTCTGCAGCTTCGACATCGTGCATAAATTAGCGCTTAGAAACACCGAATTTCGGCTTCGGCCTGCGCCCGTTTCAGCCGGGCAAACGCTTCTTTCATTTTCGCACCCGTCCGGAAAAGAGTCCCCTTCTCGCCGCTCACCTGGCGCAAGCGTATGATCGTTTCCGCTTCAACATATTGCTCGTAGGGCAGAATTGAGGCAATGACATCTATGCTGCACGAACATTTTTCAAGGGATTGGCGTGACTGGTCATTTGACGCCATGCAACCGAAGACATAGTCAGCGATCGCCACGGTCGGATAGTCATTGCCTTTGGCAGCCTGCGCGCCAATTGTCCAAGGCCCACCAATTGAGAGAAAAGACGCCCCGCAAACCACTGCCGCGAACTTTTTTAATTTGTCCATTTTGATCCAGTTCATGTCTGTCCTCCCAAGGAATGCGTAGCCGATTTCCTCGAATTTCTCCGGTGTGATCGACGGATCCCGGCGGACGTTCCTGCCGTGTCCATCTTTATCATCAGGTTCGCAATTGTGGCCGGCAAATACTGGCAAATAATGGCTTCCGAAACGTGCTGCATCAATGTTGAATTCGCATCTTCCTCAAGATCATTGGACAATTAGCGAATTTCTGACCGTCACCCTCGTCGAGGAAGGAATGCGGAGGAAAAGCCTTCGTGCTGTTTTTCGAGCGGCAATCCAATTTGTACGCGCGAAGCAGTCGAAATTGATGACTACTGTGCAGACAACGGTCGGTTGTACGTGCTATGTATGCCAACAGGTGGAAGACCGGACTGATCACACGAGAGATAATATCGGCCGCGTCCAAACCTTAACCTTATACGTTTTGGCGTCTCTAACTGTCTTTGTCGGGGGGCCCGCCTAGAAGAATTCCGTGGGGTCCCTGACGGATGTACAAGGCTAAGAGAGGAGAGGTGCAAAAGTGATATTCGGACTTTTTGGGAGGAAAAACAAAACACCGAGGTCGGCAATGACAAATGGTATTTCAATTCACCCCGCCGTAGATCATGGCGTGAGGGCCGGTGATCCGAATTTTGCAGGGGGGACTCTGGTCTGCAAATGCGCGGACAATCCGGTTACGGTTAGCATCAAAGGACAGAGCGCCCACAATCATGTGTGTGGCTGTACGAAATGCTGGAAACCGGCAGGCGCGACGTTTTCCCAGGTCGCTGTCGTGCCGCGTGATAATCTCACTGTCACGGCACATGCGGACAAGCTCGCGGTCGTCGACCCTTCAGCGGCCATTCAGCGGCACGCGTGCAGTGGTTGCGGCGTTCATATGTATGGCCGCATCGAAAACACGGAACATCCGTTCCACGGACTGGATTTCATCCATACAGAGCTCTCTAACGAGGGTGGCTGGTCGGCTCCGGAGTTTGCCGCGTTTGTGTCCTCCATCATCGAGGCGGGAACGAAACCCGAGCAGATGGGCGGAATTAGAGCAAGGCTGAAGGAGCTTGGGCTGGAGCCTTATGATTGCCTTTCTCCGCCACTTATGGATGCGATCGCAACCCATATCGCAAAAAAATCGGGCGTATTAGCCGCCTGAACTTTTTGGCGAGACCGATTGTGTGGTCCACTTGGTCCAGGCTTTCAGAAGCCGGCGGCCACTGATTGTCACCCACTGAGTGGGTCCACTACAACCTATTGATCGGTATCCGCTTCGCAAATCGGTCGTCGGGATCGCGCGTCGCGAAATTCGGTATGGAGCAACGTTCCGAAATCGTCGACTCGTTCTCAAATTGACAAGCCAAATACAACGCTACCATGTGCGATCCCTGTGAGAGCTTTACAAATATGCGACTTATGCATTCTGAGTCCTTTGCTAGCCAAACCAGCCCCAATTCGGCGGCACTGTCGGAACAGACAGAATGCCCGTTGATTTCATCACATTCGCCTCTGTCTGCGGATCTGATGGCTTAACGTTGTTCCGACGTGCTGACCTAAAATATCGCCATAGTCTGCTTGCGTGAATTTTGCGGTGATGGGTTGTGCACTGTGCCGCACCGCGGTGCGTTTGGAACAACGGGCGTTCCGCTAAGAGGTTGATATTATTAAGTTAATAATTCTCGAAACGGACTTCTAATCCGCAGGTCGCAGGTTCGAACCCTGCCGGGATCGTACAGGACCGCGAGCTGGCGGCAGCCATGTCATCCAAATCCAATGCGACAGCAGCCGGCGCAGGGAGAAACGCAAAACTGGGATCGCTGCCAAAGCACCCAAGAGGCAGATCCGTGGTTCATTCGGCTGCGAACGACTTTAAAGTCGCAGGGTTCGGCAGCGAAGGGCCAGGAGCGGAAACAGGCGCGGCAGGCCGGTCATTCAGTTTTTTGCTTCGCCTTCGAAGACGCTCTTCAAAAATTGAACGGATCCTTCCGCTCAGTGTGTGCACACCGGCCAGGTCGTCTGACTTGCGGTCGCTGTCGAACCTCGAATCCGTACACGCCGCCTTTGCCTTAGGGCTCAACAAGTTTTCGATAAAGATGCCATGTCGCATGGCCCAATATTGGCAGGACCACGGCAAGGCCGATCAAAAGCAGGACTGCCCCGGCGGCCAGCAGCACGACAACGATCAGGCCCCAGACTGCCATCATTAAAGGATTCGAAATTACCGCTT
>CAYWBS010000447.1:0-3599 GCA_964456215.1 uncultured Hyphomicrobiaceae bacterium | reverse complement strand
TACTCTGGCCCTTTGATTATTCGTGTTTCCGGACGGAAAACCTGCGCCCACATTTCCCGAAAACGCTTTGAAGGATTTGCCCGCTGCCGGTTGAGGTACGGCTATTGTTCGTAGGGGCGCTGTTGTTCATCAAGCTCACGAATATGCAGGCGTCGTTCCGACTTAGGTAACGACATCTGCTTTTTCAAATAGGCAAGGCGGTCGGCGACGGTCGGAGGCGTCTCTTGGACGTTATAAAGAAGGCGGTCGAGCCAATGCATCCCCTTTGCGACCTTGTTGTCCATTTTGAGAGATAACTCGTAATCGGCAATCGCCTCACCATGGCGCCCCAAATGATCGTATATAATGCCGCGAGTGGCGTAATGGCCTGCGAATTCCGGATCGAGTTTTATTGCGTGGTTGATCACAACCAACGCTTCTTCACGCCGTTTCAACTGGACAAGCGCGTTCGCTAGTCCACGGATTGCAGGCAAATGTCTTGGGTTTTCCTTAAGGGCGTCTCGATAGGATTCTTCAGCGCGTTTATAATAGTGGTCTTTAAAGAAATTGTTGCCGGTAAGATAGGCCATATCGCCGGGCTCGCGAGAGCCGAAGTGCCGATAGACCTCAAGGCTTAGCCAAACCACGGCACCCGCGACGGCGACCCATTTCAGAATGGTGTATGTCCGGTCGCTGATCATCTCGCGCCGCCAAAGCCAAAGACGTTATAGTTGAACAAAGCTGCGAAAAAAATGCAGACAATGACACTTATGAATCGCGCTCGCAGCAGCTGACCCGATATTTCGTCGTCGGTGAGTTTTTTGTCCAATTTCCTTTCCAGCCGGCGCACGCTTACGACCCAGATGAGCTTAGAGACCGGAAAAAACAGCAGTGCTGCAAGAACGCCGGTCCAGATGCCAAACCACAAGAGTTTCGGGTCCATGCGCTATCCAACCGTGTACCGGTTACCCTCGGCGGGTGAAATCCGATTGATCGTAATTTCTATACCTAAATCCGCCAATAGCCAAAAAAAGAGGGCCGCCTTCGCAAGCGGCCCTCAATTCAATTCGTCTCGTTGTTAGTTCGGCGCGTCAACGTCAAGACGGGCCTTGCCCTCGCCGAGATCGCCAATATCCTCGACAAGAGCCTGGACCTCGCGTTGCGGCACGGTTGACATTTCCATCTTGTAGGCCAGGAACCACATCATAAAGACACCCAAAGCCCACCAGAGAATTTGCCATGCCCAGATCGAAGGCATGCCGAAGATCCAAGTCGCGGCATCGTTCGGATCGCCAAAGATCCAGTTGCCGATCACGGCGCCTGGGCCGATACCGAAGAAGAACCACACAAGGGTGATGATCCATGCGGTCGGAACAAGTCCACGCTTGCTCTCCGGCAGCGAGGCATGCTCACGGAGGAAATTGTGGAATTTCATCCGGTGAGCAAGCGCGTCCTTATTCTGCGTGATAGCAGAAATGAGGATAGCGGCGCCCATATTGACCAACATGCCCCAGAACGCCGAGTGCATGGTCCATGGCCAGCGGCCCCACGGCAGGGTGTAGCCGAAAGCTCCGGCGATCGACTGGCCGAAGGTTTCGGTAAAGATGACACCCAGAATGCCGAAGAACAGGCCGATGGTGATGCCGGCCCTGGTAAACCAAGGCACGTAACATACCGCTATAAGCGATGGCCACATCTGGAAACCGAAGGCCACGGCAAGACCGCCCAATAGGACGAGGGCGTCCGAGGAGACGGTGGCGACCACCAACGCGCCAAGCACGATAACGCCGACGCCGATACGGCCCCAGAGCTTCTGCGTGGCATGGGACGCGTCAGGCATGATGAAGTGCTTGAGAATATCGCGCGTCAACATGCCGCCGGCGGTGGACATATAGGCGGCCCCGGTCGATTGCATCGCTGCAAGGGCGCAGACGGAAAGCAAACCGACCATCCATGGCGCCGTTTCAGCCATCAGGTTGATAAGCAGCGGCACCAGCATGCCCTGCTTACCCGCGGCCGACATGAGGTCGTTTGTGCCCTGGCCCTGGAGCATTGGCCCGAGAAGGTTGGTTGTGAGCTCCGGATGCGCCGCGAGAAACTTGGCGTCGGCGCCAAGGAAGTGACCACCCATGCCCTGGAACGCGGTAAAGAAGAACAGGATGAAGCCGATTCCGAAGGACGAGGCCCAAACCTGCTGCGGCGCGAACGGCGCGGGGTTCTTGTTCGAGAACGCCCACATCGAAAAGGCCGGAGCTGAGTGGATGCCCATGAGCGCGAACATATAGGTGAGCACCATCATGCCCGTCCATGCGCCGCCAACCGCTTTCGGCCCGCTGGCAACGAACTGAATAACGCCCGGAATCGCGATATAGTGGCTATATCCATCTGGTGTCTTCTTCGTGTCCAGCTGCGCCAGAGCTGCGATACCCTTGTTCAGCTGTTCGAAACCGCCAACCGCATTCAGCGTGATGATACCGATTGCGGCGATGCCAAAGGCCAGCAGAACGCATTGCAGCGTGTCCACGTATGCCACGGCGCGCAGGCCGCCCGAGGCAACATAAATGAACACGATGGCGGACAGCAGCCACATGCCCACGTTTACGGACAATTGCTCGTCGGTCAGTATGTTGAACAAGAAGCCCGAGGCTCTGAGTTGCAAGCCAAGATATGGAATTGAAAAGCACAGCGCCACGACGACGACCAGAAGCCGGATCAAATCTCCATTGAAATATTCGGAGAGCATTTCACCCGGCGTTACAAAGCCGAAGCGTTTGCCAAGCATCCATTGACGTTTGAGGAACATCACGCCCGTGAACGGAATCGTGATGGCGTAGAATGAGGCGTAGGCATACTGGAATCCATCCCGGTAGAGAAGACCGGGATGGCCCATAAAGGTCCACCCTGAGAATGAGGTGGCCGTAGCAGCCAGCACAAATACCCAAAGTGAAATGCCGCGCCCAGCGATAAAATAATCACTCGCTGTCCTGGCCGATATTGCGCCTTTTATACCCCAAAAGATGCAATACGCCCAATACAGGACGACGAACACGAAAAGCCAAACTATCTTAGCTTCCATGGGTCACGTCTTCCCCCTGATTGAAGACATAACAACCTGTCCCAGGAGGTATTCCGCAGGGTTCGGAGCCCCCTTCCAAGCGAGATTCACAAGGCTGTTAGGATGTATGCAAGACGGAATCGCGGTAAAGGTCAATTCCCCGTTCGTCGATAGTCGATTTTTTCGTTTCACTGCAAAGCAGTAGGCTGATTTTCTCTAGACGGCCCAATCCGGCCAATTACGCTGGCGCGAAGAGCTTTCGTTTGCTTGGCGCAAAGACCCGGAATTGGAGACGAAAGCGGCAACGTTTTCGGGTCATTTCAAACGTACAATCAAAGGGTTAGAGTATTTATGGGGCATCGCCGGCGGCCGTGAATTGGGGTTGGCCCCGTGACTTCGCTGTCAACGAATTTCACGAAAAAGAGGATCCCGCGCCGAAAAACGCGACATGTCGGCCGCTGTTGCGCCCTTGCAACTCGTTTTTTGAGGTATCGTTTTCCGCAATTAGAGCCCTTTCAAGCAGATTTATAAATTCATGACCTAGTTGATGTAGACCTTCGACGAT
>CAYWBS010000446.1:0-3605 GCA_964456215.1 uncultured Hyphomicrobiaceae bacterium | reverse complement strand
TCGGGAGACGCTTATCACATCACTGCGCCCGCCGAAGACGGCGACGGCGCCTACCGGTGCATGGCGGCGGCGATCGAGCGCGCCCGGATCAGCCCTGCCGATATCGACTACGTCAATGCTCATGGCACGTCGACGCCCATGGGCGATGAAATAGAGCTCGCCGCAGTTGAACGATTGTTCGGCAATGCCGCAGGCAAATTGTCAATGTCCTCGACAAAATCCGCAGTCGGTCATCTGTTGGGCGCCGCCGGCGCCGTCGAGGCAATTTTCTCGACCTTGGCCATTAAAGATCAAATCGCACCGCCGACTCTCAACCTCGAGCATCCTTCGGTGGAGACGATGATTGACCTTGTCCCATGCAAAGCCAAGAAAAGGGAAATCAAGACAGTTTTGAGCAACTCCTTTGGGTTCGGGGGGACGAACGCTTCCCTCGTTCTGCGGAGGGTCGAGGCATGAGACTTGCTCAGCCGAGCGGTGAAAGGCGGGCTCCTCCCTTTTGCCACAATTACCGTTAGAGATTGAACGAGGGAACCGATTAAGAGCCTCAACGATGCCTAGTGACGAAGGATTCGACTGGGGCCGCCGGTCGAGGATGAATGCACGCTCTGGCCACTACGCGCAGGCTCGTGGCCGCACCGGCATGCCCAGAAGTCCCTCCGAAGCTCTGGAGCCAGCGCGGGGCCCCAAATCCCCATACCGGAAACCGCGCAGGCATTTGCATCCAATATTCGCGTTTTTGAACGGTCTGATGACCTTGTCACTCGTCGCTCTTATTGGCGCGGGCGGTCTTGTCTTTTTTTTCAAAGCCAGATTTGACGAACCCGGACCACTTAGTTATTCGACCGTTTTCGTCATCCCGAGGGGAGAAAGCACGAGCGCAATCGCCGCCCGGCTCGAGCGCGAAGGCATCATCAATGATCGCCGTATATTCATGGCAAGCGTCCGGTATTTCCAATTCAGGAGTGGCAAAAAACTCAGGTCCGGGATTAAGGCGGGCGAGTATGAGATCCGCCGCAATGCAAACATGCGGAATGTCCTCGACGCCTTGATAGACGGGCGCGTGGTTTCACATAAAGTGTCCGTTCCGGAGGGACTGACCAGCGAGCAAATCGTCGCCCGTTTGAACGGAGTGCCTATTTTGAATGGTGAGATCGCCAAAATTCCGCCAGAAGGCTCGCTTTTGCCGGACACATACCTGGTATCGCGAACTTCATCCCGTGCTGACCTGATCGCACGAATGCAAGCGGCGCAGAAGAAATTTGTCGAAAGACTTTGGCCGACGCGGACACCGAACCTGCCATTCAAGACCATTCACGAGGCGCTCGTCCTGGCTTCAATCGTTGAAAAGGAAACGGCCCGGCCAGACGAACGCCAAAAAATCGCTGGCGTTTTCATAAACCGATTACGTAACAAGATTCGCCTGCAGTCCGACCCAACAATTATTTATGGGCTTGCGGGTGGCAAGGGAACGCTCGGAAGGCCAATTCTGCGCAGCGAGATCAATAAGGTAACGCCTTATAATACTTATCAAATCGATGGACTTCCGCCGACGCCAATAGCAAATCCAGGTCGCGCCGCAATTGAGGCGGTCTTAAACCCGGAGAAGACGGCTGATCTCTATTTCGTCGCCGATGGCACCGGCGGGCATGTTTTTTCGAAGTCGCTCCAAGAGCATGATCGCAATGTTGCCAAATGGCGGATTGTTGAGCGTGAGATACGGGCCAAGGAGGCCGCCGCGCTCAAGGCGGCGGCTGAGGAAGGAGGCAAAGTTGCAGCGGAAATTGCGTCTGCCCAGGAGGGCGTCGCCGCGGACAGCGGCGCCGGAACACTTCCCTCAGTGCCCCCGGCAAATGGCGTGCCGGTGGCGGGGTTTCCAGGACTGACTGTTTCAGGCGGAAATCTGTCGCAATTAAAAATAGAGGTGCCTCAAGGAGGAGCGGTCACGGCGGTTGGCGCTCAACCGGCTGCATCCCCTCCATCAACGACCGTAACAACGGCAAATGCGGAGAATGACTTAGTCTTCGATATTCCACTCCCCGTTCGTAGACCCCGGCGCAATTGAGCCTGTATAAGAACAAAAATTGACCGACGGGCGCGCCGCCTTCTTGTTGCCCGATCGCTTCCGGGCTATGGTGATCTGCAATTCGACAGCGGGGTTCAGCGCACGATACACAATCGCGCCGTATCTACCCCATGCCACCACCGGACCGCATTCCATGACCTTGAAGAGCATGACTGGTTTTGCCCGATCCGACGGCAATTTGGATTCCTTTTGGTGGCATTGGGAAATAAGAACTCTGAATAGCCGCAATCTCGACATTCGCCTTAAGATTCCGTCCGGTGTTGAACGGATCGAGCAACATGTCCGGGAAGCCTGCGGCCGGCGGCTACGGCGCGGCCATTGCCAGGTCAGCCTGAATATCAGGAAGGATATCGGGCTCGGCGAACTACGGCTCAATGAGCAGGCATTGCGGCAGGTTGCCGATGCGCTTGTTCGGGCGCGAGAAATCATTGATGCGGAGCAGGGGACGCTCGATGGCATTCTGGGTCTTAAAGGCGTTTTGGAATACACCGAACCGGACGACGGCGAAGAGGTGGTTGAAGTCCGGCGTCAAGCCATGCTTGCGAGCCTCAATGAGGCACTTACGGCGGTCGTGGAGGCAAGGGCGGGGGAAGGAGAGCGGTTGGGTCAGGCGATCTTGAATCAGATAGATCAGATTGCCGACATTGTGGCCAGGGCGGAAGCTACACCCGGACGAACGCCGGAGAGAATAAAACTGCGGCTGCAACAGCAAATCAAAAAACTGACCAGCGAAGAAATGGGACTGGACGAGGATCGCCTTCATCAAGAAGCCGTACTCCTCGCCGCCAAGGCCGACATCGAGGAAGAGTTGGATCGACTTAAAGCCCATATCGCCGGAGCCCGCGAACTCCTGGAGGCAGATGAACCAGTCGGCCGGCGCTTTGAGTTCCTTGCTCAAGAATTCAACCGCGAGGCCAATACGATCTGCTCAAAGTCCAATGATCCCGAACTGACGAAACTCGGACTTTCTCTCAAAGCCGTCATTGATCAGTTGCGCGAGCAGGTCCAGAATATCGAATAGCGGGGTCGGATCATGTCCGTCGACATTGCCCGTCGCGGGCTCATGTTGGTGCTGTCCTCACCCTCCGGGGCCGGGAAAACCACATTGGCACGTCGGCTCCTGGATGTTGAAGCTGAGCTTGAGATGTCAGTTTCCGTAACGACGCGGCCGCCGCGTCCGGGGGAGGTTTCCGGCAAGGATTACATCTTTATCGATGATGAGTCTTTCCGGGCGATGCGCGATAGAGGTGATTTCCTGGAGTGGGCGTTGGTGTTCGAATATTTTTATGGAACGCCCCGCAAGCCCGTCGATGACGCGTTGGCAGCGGGAAAGGACATCCTGTTCGACATTGATTGGCAGGGAACCGCTCAGCTCAAAAAGAGCTCGGGTGAGGATCTTGTTTCGATCTTTATCCTGCCGCCGTCGGCAGAAGCGCTCGCCGAGCGGCTGAGGGGCCGGGCTCAGGACAGCGCCGAAACGGTCGCACGCCGCATGGCCGGAACGAGCAATGAGATACAGCAC
>CAYWBS010000445.1:0-3607 GCA_964456215.1 uncultured Hyphomicrobiaceae bacterium | reverse complement strand
CCTTTGTTTTTGAAAAGACCAGCCGTGGCAGCGAGCGCTTCTTCGATCATCTTCTTGGGATCGATATCGGCCATATGCCAGTCAAGTTTGCCCGCCTCCATCTTGGCAAGATCGAGAACGTCATTTATGAGACGGGTTAGTCGCTCGCTTTCCTTGATTATGATGCCCATAAATTGTTTGCGCTGTTCCAGCGGCAGGTCGGGATTGTCATAGACGATTTCAGAAAAGGAGCGAATGGACGTGAGTGGCGTCCGTAGCTCGTGGCTCACAGTTGAAACGAATCCGTCTTTTAGCTTGTCCAATTCCTGTAGCCGTTCATTGGCTGCACGAAGTTCATCCGTTGCCGCTTGGAGCTGGCGTGATTTCGTTTCGAGCTGGCGGCTGTACTCGATGATCTGAGAGGCTTCGTCGACAATTTCCATCATCTCGTCAATGTCGCGCATTTCCTCGCGCATGACGGAGGCCATCATTATGCGCGCCGAGGCCGCACCGATGGCACCCGCGAGCTGGCGCTCACCGAAGAAGACGACATCGGCATCTGCCTGATCAATATCGTTCAGTTTCCGGCCCAATGATCGCTCCAGGCGGTCGAAGGCCCTTTCCATCCGATCTTCCCCGATGAAGCGGGCGACCAATCTCTTGATATCCCTGATCTCGGTGCTACCTCGCCAAATGCGCCGTCCGCCGGTGGTCCGCGAGAAGATATCGACGAATTGAACAGCCTGGCTGCGCTCAACGATGCTTTGGTTGGTGAGAAGGGAGACACCGAGATAAAGCCCCAGATTAAACGTCATCGTCCAGAAAAGAGCGTGGCTGATGTGGTCAAGCCCTTCCAGGCCGAAAAGGGCGTAAGGTTTTAAGAGCTCAATGCCCAAAGGTCCGTTGGCTAAAAAGCTTTCCGCAAGCCAGCCGGAGCGCGCAAAAGAGGGAAGCAGCAGCGTATAGGTCCAAAGCAGAAAACCGCCGCTTAGCCCGGCAATGGCTCCCGCTCGGTTCGCCCCTTTCCAGTAGATACCGCCGATGAGGGCCGGTGCAAACTGCGCGGCAGCCGTAAAGGACACAAGCCCGATGGAAACGAGCGCGTAGGACTCGCCAATCAGCCGCATATAGGCATAGCCGAGGAGAACCACGATCATGATCGCGCCGCGGCGGATCGTCAGAAGCAGGCCGGTCAGGCCTTCGCGTTCCGCCAGATGAAGCCTGGCAACCCTTAAAAGGACAGGCATGACGAGGTCGTTCGATACCATCGTGCTCAATGCGATCGTTGCGACGATAATCATGCCCGTGGCCGCTGAAAGGCCGCCTATGAATACAAACAGCGCGAGCAGCTCCTGCCGCTCGGCCATCGGCAATGTCAACACGAAGGTGTCCGCGTCCACGCCGCCATCGGGAAAATGCAGAAGACCGCCAAAGGCGATGGGCAATACAAAGATGTTGATAAGCAAAAGGTAGAGCGGAAACAGCCACACCGCCTTCTTCATGTGCGTTTCGTCTACATTCTCGACAACAGTAACCTGAAACTGCCGCGGCAGTACGATGATCGCAGCCATGGAGAGAATTGTGAGCGAGACCCAGCTTCCATATCCTCCAGCGCCTTCCATGGTGAACAGCTTGGCGAGGCTTCCATTACCATGAGCCTTCGAAAAGATTTCGCCAAAGCCATCATAGACTCCATAAGTGACGAACAGGCCGACCGAAAGAAAGGCCAATAGCTTCACGACGGACTCAAAGGCGATCGCTGCCACCATACCTTCGTGATGCTCGCTTGCATCGATGTGCCGCGTGCCGAACAGAATCGCGAAGACAGCCATGAATAACGCCACATAAAAAGCCTTATCGGTCAAGATCGGGACGCTACCGACGTGTTTCGGCATGACGATTTCGGGATATTGCAAGAGTACCGTAAAGCTTGTTGAAACCGCTTTGAGCTGCAGAGAGATGTAAGGCATGATGCCGATGACGGCGATGATCGCAACGAGTCCGCCGAGATACGAGCTCTTGCCGTAGCGCGATGCGATGAAATCCGCGATCGATGTGATACGGTTGACTTTTGTAATTCGTATGATCTTGCCGATCACAAACCAGGCGAGAACAAATGTCAGCGTGGGACCTAAATAAATCGGCAGAAAACCAATGCCGCTCGACGCCGCCCGTCCGACGCTTCCATAATACGTCCAAGACGTGCAATAGACTGCGATAGACAGCGCATAGATATAGGGATTGGCGATGATGCTGCGCTTCTCATCCGCTCTTTTGTCACCCCAATAAGCGATCGCAAATAGCAGGGAGAGATAGGAGAATGCGACAATGATAATTGTCCAACCATGCAGCATTGCTAACCCATCATACGAGGGCGTTGCGGCGGGTCGCGACGATCGTGTGGTGTTGTGTTGTCGGTATTCACCTCATCCTTGCCCGGGCCACGTTCGATGGTCAGTGCCATGAGCGCAACGAGCGCTGCCCAGGCGCCAAACAGGTAAAAATACAACAAAGGAACCCCCACGAAGTTGGAGTCGCGATCAAAAATCGATAGCAGGGGTGGATTGAACGCCAAAACGCCAAACAGAAATAAAGCGACTAGCCTTTCTCCTGTTTTACCTAATTTGGTCATGAGTTCCCCAACTGCTGAATGTACCTATATTTGACCCGTTGGTGGGTTTCAAAATCTGGCTTGTTGTTTCCTAATTTCTACCTGCTTGCTGGACACATCGATGACGTCGCCAAGTGTTTCGACCCCGCGTGCGATCAATAGATCCAACATTCGTACAAAAATCGCCGCTGTTGTCATGGCGTCGCCAAGTGCCGTGTGGCGGGACAGGATTTCCAACCCCAGTCGTTTTGCCGTAGCCCCAAGCGAATGATCCGGCGTGTGATCGTGCAGATATGCTGAAAGCAACAGGATGTCGACCACTGGGTTATCGAATTTGACCCCGGCTTCACCTTCCTTGAGTTCCAGGAACTTCATGTCGAAAGCTGCGTTGTGGGCAACCAAAACCGATTGCCCAACAAACCGCTTGAACTGCGGTAGCACAATTTGCGCCGGTGGTTTATCTCGAACCATGTCTTCTGTGATGCCATGGAATTTTGTTGAGCTTTTTGGAATATCTCGGCGCGGATTAATTAACTGCTCGAAAGTCTCGCCTGTTAGGATGCGACCATTAACGACTCGTACGGCCCCGATGGATAAGATCTCATCACCTTTTGATGGACGAAGACCCGTGGTTTCTGTGTCAAATACCACATAGCTCAGGCTGCGCAGAGCCGTGTGGCGCAACTTTCCATCGGTCGGCACATGAAAGATATCAAAATCGTAGAATTCAGGGCGAGGCGGTAGGTGCTCAACTTTCTCGATGAACTCCGGCCGAACGGGATGACGCAATGGTAGGCGCAGACAGGCGCGTCCATCGGTCAGTTCCTGACTCCAGATTTCGCTCCCATGTTGTTCGATAATTTCCCGTGCCGAACGTCGGCCAATTGCGCTCTGCAGTGGCTCGTTAAGCCAAGCATCCAATTCGTGTGAGACGACAGGACTGCCTGTCCACGCCAACTCAACGTAGACGTGTCGATCACCCAGAAGAGCTTCGATGTCGAATGCAACGACTCCCTG
>CAYWBS010000444.1:0-3607 GCA_964456215.1 uncultured Hyphomicrobiaceae bacterium | reverse complement strand
GCTTCTTTGCTTCTTTTCATCGCAATATATGATGTATTCCTTGGGCATTTTGCAAAGTCATCGAATCGACAAAGCATAACATTGCGGATCGAAGATTAGCATAGTGATGAATAGCAAATCGAAGCAAAGAAGCCCGGCTCATTGGCCGGGCTTTTCAATGGAGAATATCAATGCCACCAGGCAAAATCAGAAAGCCAACCATCGCGGAAGGCAAGTCAAAATATTTGCAGCGCAAAGGCAAGGACTATGAAGGCGGCGTTTTCCATCCCCCCGGCGCTGTAATGCGCGAATTCATGCCGAGGAATGATACGTCTCGGGGGCTTTATATGGACCCGGATGAATTCATGCGGATGCGCACCAGAAAGCGCAAAGCGAGGAAGAAAAATACTTGAGAATCGCTTTTGACGCTCTATCGATAGCGATACTTCCGATACGATGGCGTCAGCCCGTAGTTATTTCTAGACGGGGGTCGATCATTCCAAGTCGGCGATAAAGTCCCCATGCTGCCAGTGTAAGGGTTTACGTTGGGGCGTACGCCCCAGTTGTTATTATAACTTCTATCAGGCGAAGAGCGCCAATGGGGCGCAACATAGGTGCCATCCTTTCTGACATGACCACGCACATAGCTGTCGGCCAAGGCAACTCCGGAAAACAAAACGAGCGATACGAATGTGAGAATAAGAGATTTCATAATATACCTCTCATATGCCTTAATATTTGAGGTATATATAATAGCACATATTATTCAGTATCTAAATTACGTTTTGCATCTTGGGGTAGATTCCACACTATAGCTCCTTGTCTTTTCCCCATTCTTTGCACAATTCCTCGTTTCCAGTGCTGGCGCATGGCCATGACGATCTTGTAGGCGACCGAGGATTTGAGAACCGAGTCTGCTTCGTCTAGCTGCTTTGCCTTGATGACGTGCAGCGCCAGTTCCCTTGTGGTCATCGGGCCGTGCTCTTTGAGGGCTTCCTTGCAGAGTGCCATGATCTCGCCGCGCTTGAAGACGCGGTGCAGATCGACATAGACGGGGAACTGATTAGGCGTGTCGCCGACTTCGAATAACCGGATTGCGGCGTTGATATGGGATAGGTCTCTGCGGGCCGCCTTTATGCGCTTCTCATAGCCCGCGATCGTTCTCTCTATCTCGTGCTTCTTGCGCTTCAGAGTGTTGATAACTTGCGGCTTGGCCATGCCCTAACATGGTCAAAAGCCTTTGAATCTGCTATAAGAATCTTCCTGCGTATACTACATAATGCCGGGTAGTTGAGCCTTTTCAGCGCGAAAATGAGATGGGGCAGGACCTCGGTTTCCCGGAACAGGGGTACGAGGACCGTATAGACCGGCAGTTCGCTCTCTTTCGGCCGAAACCGAGGGGCGCGTCGCCGCTGGCGACGAGGCCGGGCAAGAAGATGCAGGCAGGCGACCACCCGGAAACTGGCAATCAGTAGAAAGAAGAGCGTCAGACATGCCATGAGCACGGCTGCGAGAGTCTTCGGGGCAGTGACGCTAAGCGCGGCGCCAAAAGCGGCGAACGTCGACAAAAAGATGATTTGAGCGAGCGACAGCCCGCTTGATGCACTAAATTCAGGGTAACTGCGCATCAATCCATAGATAGCGTTGTTCGTAAACCTGCGGCCGGCAAGATTGATGACCGCCTTTATCCAGACATCCGGCGTTGCAATTACAACGCGATAGCGTCGTGCTTTGGCGTGGCGAACGAGGGAATTTAAATCAAAAAGGCCGAGCGCGCGCGGCGTTATTGCCAGGTTGATCCGGCCGTTTTGGAGACCTGTCATGAGACCCGACTTCAGCGCCAGTCTCGTCTTGGCAGGAAGATCGCTTCGCCCGTAGAGCGTGTGCGTATCTTTGGCAAAGGCGATATCGAATTCCCTTGCGACTACGCGGCAATAGTCGTCGCTCCGGATCCACCCGGTCGAAAGCAGCACGTGGTGAGCAGGGACGTTCCAACGTCGCGCCAGCTCTTCGGCGAGCGCTATCGTGCGCCGATCGACAAGTCGGCCGGCAAAGAGCCGGGCAGAGGCCGATTGCTGGCCGAGCCCGGTCCGGCCACCTTGCTCCGGGGGGCTCTTGGAAATGCGCGGTTGGGAAGGAAATACGGGATCCGGCTGTTGGCGACGAGGCTCAGGCCCATGGAAATTGCGATGTCCGGACAGATCGGCCATATGGCCGAAAGGCGCTGCCAAAGGATTTCTAGTCCTCATCGTTCTTTCGGACCCAGAATGTAATTTCTCAATATTTCTGATGATATTTCAGATATGAATGGAGAACGGATCAATATTGTCTGCCTATTGTCAACAGACGTTCCACAAGAATAATCGAATTGACTTGGTTGCATTGGAAAAAGAACAAGTATGACGCGCAAAACTATTACATTGCAACTCAAAGGGGAATTGCGGTAGATAGTCTTAGTTTCAAAACATATAGACGGCGTCAAACGGACTGGCGTGAGGGTTTCGCGATGTCATCAGATTCCAAAGCTCTGATTGAGCGTTTCTATTACGAAATGTGGAACCGGGCGGACGAGCGTATCGCCAGGGAGATCTTGCATCCGCGATTTCGATTTCGTGCGTCTCTTGGTCCGGAACGGCACGGCCCGGACGGCTTTATCGATTATATGCGATCGGTGCACGCAGCGCTGGCCGATTTTACGTGCATTATTGAGGACCTCATTACCATGGCAGATCGAGCCGCTGCGCGAATGACGTTTAAAGGAATTCACCGCGGGAATTTCTTCGGAGTTGAGCCGACGGGCCGTGAAATCGTTTGGTCGGGTGGTGCATTCTTTAAGATCGACGGCCATCGGATTGCCGAGCTATGGGTACTTGGCGACATCGACAGAGTGAAGCAGCAATTAGGGGCCCCGGCGAGAGCTGGCTTTGTCCCTGGTTAGAGAACCGGGGGTCCGCCGCAACGCGCCGGGCGCCGGAACCGAGATCGTCACCCCCAAAGAAATTGTATAAGGCGGATATTCCACCGGCCCGTCATCGGCCATGACCAATGCCGCCATGCGCCTGGCTGCCCCACAGCTCCCTGATGCGCGCATCTCGCCCGCAGCCGCTGCGGTACAGGCGATATTGGCCCGGTTTCTTTCGGTAATAGTTCTGATGATAGCCTTCAGCCCGGTAAAACCGCCCCGCGGTCAAAATGCGCGTCACGATGGGCGCACCCAGGACACCGGAACGCTGGAGTTTTTCTTTCGACTCTTTCGCGAGACGGTGCTGCCTTTGACTGGTCGCGAATATGGCGGTCGTATACGAACTGCCGCGATCGCAGAATTGGCCGCCGCCATCTGTCGGGTCGATGCTCCGCCAGTATATATGGAGCAGTTTCTCATATGAAACCTGCTTAGGATCATAGAGGATCTTGACTGCCTCGCGATGGCCTGTGCCACCGGCGGCGACCTGCTTATATGTTGGGTTTTTGACCCGGCCTCCGATGTAACCGGAAATGGTAGCTTTAACGCCGCGGACTTTGTCGAAATCGGATTCCACGCACCAAAAGCAGCCGCCTGCGAATATCGCGACTTGGAGCTTTCCCTGGGCTGCCCGGCCGTCATGGACGCCCACCGTCATTAGCGGTA
>CAYWBS010000443.1:2428-3627 GCA_964456215.1 uncultured Hyphomicrobiaceae bacterium | reverse complement strand
CGGGGCAGTGATATCTGCCTGATCAGCCACAGCATGGGGGCGATCGTCTCCTATGACGTGCTGTGGAAATATTCCCATATGAGCGAATACCGCCACATTCAGACAAACGGAAACCGGGTCTCCCTTTGGCTGACGATCGGCTGTCCGCTCGGCGAGCCGGGAGTGCGCCAAAACCTTTACGATGCGCGCGAGCGCGGCGAGGACCGTTTTCCGCGCCGCGTCGTCCGCGACTGGGTCAACGTCGCGGCGGAAGACGACTTCGTCGCCCATGACCGCACCATGGCCGACGATTTTCGCGACATGCGCAATCTCAACTATGTCGAGCGGATCTTCGACAGAAGGATCTATAATTTCTGGGTCAAGGACGGAACGTCCGACCCCCATAATTTCTATGGCTATCTCGACAATCCCGAGGTCGCCGCCTCTGTCGCCGGCTGGATCACGGGGCGGCGAAGGCGGGCCTTCGTTCCGCCGCCATCCGAAATGGAGAGCTCGCCCCGAACAGGCGAGCGCGCCGCGGCCTAATTCTCGTCAAGCCCGAGGCTTTGCATCGGCGGATTCCCTGATAACGGAAGCGATGGTCTTGACGGCTTCGCGGATGCGCTCTTCCGGCCAGGCGGCATAGCCGAGGAGCAGCCCGTATCTCTTGTTCCGGCCCAAGGAAAACAGCGAAAGCGGGTCCGCCTCCACGCCTGCCTGACCGACGAGCCTGGCAAGCTCCGCGTCGTCGCGCCGGCCCGGCAATATTGCCGCGAGCTGCATGCCGCCCTCAGGCCGTAAAGGCTCCAGCACATCAGCCATTTCATCCTCGATCGCGGCGATGAGCGCGTCGCGGCGTTTGTGATAGATGCTCTGCATTTTGCGGATATGGCTGCGGTAATGCCCGGCATTGATGAACTCCGCCGCGGCGATTTGCGCCGCCGCCGACGCATAGTGACCGGTCGCGCGCTGCAGATCGGCTAGCGCGGAGCGGAGCGCCGGCGGCGCGGCCATGAACCCGAGCCTGAGGCCGGGCAGAAGGGATTTCGAGAATGTGCCGACATAATTGACCGGGCTGTTCTTTCTCAGCCCCTGGAGCGCGGCGATCGGCCGGCCTTCATAGTGAAATTCACTGTCATAGTCGTCCTCGACAATGAAGGCACCCGCCCGGTCGGCGATATCGAGGATTTCCAGACGGCGCGCGAGAGACAAAGTGGAGC
>CAYWBS010000443.1:0-2418 GCA_964456215.1 uncultured Hyphomicrobiaceae bacterium | reverse complement strand
GGTGCGAGGGGGTCACGTAGATCAGTTTCGGTGCCGGTGGCGAGTTTGCCCGCGCCGGCGCCATGCCGGCGTCATCGACCGGGATGGGGACGAGCCGGGCGCCGGTATTCATGAATGCGGCGCGGGCGCCGCGATAGCCCGGATCCTCGATCCAGACAGGATCATCCGCCGCCAGGAGAAGGCGGGCGACGAGGTCGAGGGCGGCCTGCGCCGAAGACGTGACGATGATATCGTCCGCCGCCGTGTCGACCAGGCGGTATTCCGTGAGATGCCGCGCGATCGCCTTTTTGAGATCCGGATGGCCGGAGAGGTAGGCGTAACCGGCGGCGCCGGCACTTTGGGAGTAGCTGGCGCGACGCAGAAGACGGCCCCAAAGACTTGCCGGAAACTCGGCGATATCGGGAATTCCGGGCCGGAGCGGCCGCGCCGTCACCGGCCGTTCCGCGGACTTGCCTTTGCTCAAGCGGGATTTCCAGCGCTTGGGAACGGATGGGCCGGGGCCGGAATTCGTTTCCGGCTTTCGGCGTCCGGCTCCCTCTCCTTCAAGATCGCGCCGCCAGCCGGCGACCTGCGTTCCCGAGCCGCGGCGAGCCTCGAGATAGCCTTCGGCGACCAGCTGATCGATGGCATTGATGATCGTGGTCCGGCTGGTGCCGAGGTCGTGCGCCATATCGCGGCTTGGCGGCACCTTGGCGCCGGGCTTCAACGTTCCGGCGAGGATCGCCTCGCGCAACTGCTCATAGATTTGCCGGTAAAGCGGTAATGGGCCGCGCCTGTCGAGATCGATGACGCCGGTAAGGGATCTGTCCAAATTGGTATCCTTATTTTCCTATAAATGGATATATCACTCATACCAATAATCTGCCAGATTGTTTGCTCCGGAATGGCATTGGATCTAGGGCAGGGACCCTCACGGACATGACGGCATTTGAAAAAGGCACGCTCAACCGGGTGCGGGTGGCGACGCGGGCAAGCTACGATCAGGATACGGTCTTCAGCATTCTCGACCAGGGGCTCGCCGCCCATGTCGGGTTCACTGACCACGACCGGCCGGTCGTCATTCCGATGATCTATGGGCGGATCGGCGAACGGCTCTATCTTCACGGGGCGAAGGCGGCGCGATTCGCCAAGGTCCTTGGCGGCGGCGTGCCCATTTGCGTGACGGTCACCCTGATCGACGGCATCGTTGCCGGACGGTCGGCTTTTCATTCCTCTATGAATTACCGCTCGGTCGTCCTGCACGGAACCGCGGCTCTTGTCACCGATCCGGGCGAGCGGGAAGCGGCGATGGAGGCAGTCACCAATCACCTGATGCCCGGCCGCTGGGACGAAGTCCGGCCAACGACGGCGAAAGAACTGGCGGCCACCGCAATCATTTCGTTTGCAATCGAAGAGGCCTCGGCAAAAGCACGAACCGGGCCGCCCAATGATGACAAGGAAGACTACGACCTGCCGATCTGGGGTGGTGTGGTCCCTCTTCAGACGGTCTATGGCGCGCCCGAGGATGACGGCGCATTGGCTCCGGGCACGGAACTGCCGGACTCGATCCGGAAAATTCTATCGGGCTAAGCCGCCTGCGAATAACGCACCCGGAACCCTCGTCTGATGTGATCCGCGAGTTCCTCCGCGATCTCGCTGCCGCCGGCGGGCGGCAGGCGGAGATTGATGTGATAGGAGGGAAGCGGCGGCAACCCGAGAGATTTATCCAAAATAACGACATTATCGGGGACGGTCTGCGCCAGAAAAGGCGCGATCGCCAGGTCCGCTTCGAGCGTGGCCGTCAACGGACCCATATCGCTGACCTGGCAAATCAAGGACCAGTTCAGCCCGGCCTTGGTCAGCGCCTTCAGCGCGGCGGCGCGAAAGGCGCAGGTTTCATCGCCGAGCGAGATCGGCAGCGGATCACGCGTGTACGCCTCGCCATCGCGTGCGCCGACCCAGACAAGGGGATCGGTGAGCAGAAGCTCGTGCGCATCGCCGGCCTCGGCCTCTGTCGTCAGGGTGAGATCGATTTCGCTCTCTCTCATAAGGCCGAGGAGTTGCGGCGTCGTATCGCAGACCAGCGTAACCCGAACGCGCGGCCAGGTATTGCTGAAACTGCGCAGAATCGCCGGCATGAACGGCCTGACAATATCGTGGGGCACGCCAAGGCGGACCTCTCCTTCAAAATCCGGCGACGTCATAAGTCCCCAAATCTCGTCATTGAGGGCGAGGATGCGCCGGGCGTTGCCGAGCAACCGTTCGCCGGCCGGTGTCAGCGAAAGCCGCCTTTGGCGGCGGTCGAACAACGCCGTCTCGAACAGCTCCTCCAGACGCTTGATCTGCTGGCTTACGGCGGCCTGGGTGAGATTGAGAATGCGGCTGCCGCTGGTCATGCCGCCGGTTTCCGTGACGGCGATAAATGTTCTGAGCAGCCCG
>CAYWBS010000442.1:0-3629 GCA_964456215.1 uncultured Hyphomicrobiaceae bacterium | reverse complement strand
TCTCGGATCTGGCGGATCTTATCGCCTGCGGCCTCAACTCGTTCGACGATATTTTCGTCGGTTTGGGTTACGTTTGACATAGACTTGAGTATAGGGTCCTAGGGGAGCGACTGGAATAGCCTGACGGTAAATTTCGTCACAATGTTGTTATGTACGCTCGCGTTGGTATCATTAGTCCGAGGTGAGACATATAGGCGCAACATGCGAAAAGTTTAGTGATTTTAGGGCGATCACTGCAAAACATTCGATATTTCCGGCAATTAACGATCATTCAAACATGACGCATTCGAAGATCAATGACCTTGAAAATGTCCTGAAAACGCGGGGAAAAGAACGACCGCCACCAGCGCGGCTCTGGAATCCGCCCTATTGTGGCGAAATTGGATTGCGGATCGCGGCCGACGGCACGTGGTATTACAGGGACAGCGCGATCGGCCGCGAAGCGCTTGTGAAACTGTTCGCCTCAATTTTGCGCCGCGAAGATGACGGACGCCATTATCTCGTCACGCCGGTTGAGAAAATCGGAATTGACGTCGAGGATGCACCGTTCCTGGCGGTCGAGATGATCGTTCAGGGGCGGCATCAGAACCAAAGCCTGACCTTCCGGACGAATGTCGATGATATGGTGACCGCAGGCCCTTTGCATCCATTACGCTTTAAGACCGACCGGAAGAATAATGGTCTGAAGCCATATCTGCATGTGCGCGGCTGTTTGGAAGCGCTCGTAACACGCGCAGTATGCTATGATTTGTTGGAATCAGCGTCGGAGGCAATGATCGAGGGGGAAACCAGATCCGGGATTTGGAGCGGTGGTCGTTTCTTCCCCCTTCACAGTGGAGCGGGCGCTTGCGAAGCGCCAGACGCTTCGTCATGACCTAACCGTTAAAAATTGAGCATGGCCCCGTCGATATCACAAGCGCGATCATGCCAAATGCCGAAAATATCCTTCAGGACGTCGGCGGGAGAAATTTCAGTCGGAGATTGCCTTTTGTCCTCCTATTCCACGATTGATCTTAGGCGCCGCGCCGCCGGCACCTTGTTGGCCAACCTGCCAGCCGGTACCTTCGATCTCGCCTCTAGGCCGGCTCGGGGCGACCACAATCTCAATCCCGATACGGATCTTCGCGGGCAAATGACCAGGACCGAGGTGCGTCCCGCAGCCGTGCTTATTCCCGTTATAGACCGCGGCGCGGAAGCGACGGTTTTGTTTACCCAGAGAACCGACAATCTCCCCAATCATGCCGGGCAGATTTCCTTTCCTGGCGGCAAGATTGAACAAACGGATTCAAGTCCGCGGGAGACAGCGCTACGGGAGACGGAAGAGGAGGTGGGACTGAGCTCAGGTCTCGTTGAGACCCTCGGATTTCTGGATGTTTATCAGACGGGCACGGGGTTCCGCATTGCGCCGGTGCTCGGACTTGTGTCGGCGGAGTTTACACTCAAGCCGGACCCGACCGAGGTCGCCGATGTGTTCGAGGTGCCGTTGCGATTTCTCATGAACTTGGAGAATCATCATAAGCATTCCCTTATTTGGCGAGGACGCAATCGTCATTATTACGCAATTCCCTTTGGCGAACGGTATATATGGGGTGCCATCGCAGGTATCGTCCGTATGCTGTTCGACAGGCTCTATTGCGAATGCTGAGGATCGCTCTTCTGAATATATTGATGTTCTCGCTGCCATTCATTCTTTATGGCGGTTATATGTACCTGATCGGCCGTCATCAGCCGGGTCAGAACATCTGACGCACGGCACCGGTCCTTTGGCTATTGATCGCTGGTTTGGTTTTAATAATGGTCACGGTTGGTTCCCTGATTTCATTTACCGGCTCGAAGCCCGGGGGGGTGTACTATCCGCCCAAGGTAGAGAATGGCAAAATCATCCCGGGCCATATTGAACACTGACGGAGCATGCGGGCTCATGATTGATGAGCAAGGAAAACAGATCGCCGAGCTTGCCGATGCCGAATGGCTCAAACGGCCAACCACCAAGGCCGTGTTCGCGGCGCTGAGCGCGGATGGGCACGAAGTACGTGCCGTTGGCGGCGCGGTGAGAAATACGCTTTTGGGACGCACCGTGACAGACATAGACCTGGCGACGCCGGCGCTTCCGCAGGCGGTCATGGCAATGGCCGAGAAAGCCGGCTTGAAGGCCGTTCCGACAGGCCTGGATCACGGAACGGTCACTATAATTGCCGAACACCAGCCATTTGAAGTGACGACGTTGCGAAAGGATGTGGAGACATTCGGACGCCATGCTGACGTCGCATTCACGGAAGACTGGGCGGACGATGCCCGACGCCGTGATTTCACGATAAACGCGCTTTATGCCTCCGCCGACGGACAATTGTATGATCCGCTCGGGGGTTATGAGGATCTGCAAGCGCGCCGGGTGCGTTTTATCGGCGATGCCCGCCAACGAATTCGGGAGGATTTTCTTCGCATCCTCCGTTTTTTCCGGTTCAGCGCCGAATATGGCGGCGGCCGTTTCGACAAGGAGGGCCTTGCGGCTTGCATCGGAGAACGAGAAGGATTGCGCCAGCTTTCGGCGGAGCGGTTGCATGGGGAAGTGTTCCGGTTACTCTCCGCGGCACGGGCGGTGGCCGCAATCGACACGATGTTTGAATCCGGATTGCTTGTCGATGTTCTGAGCAGCGCTCCTTCGCCGGACCGCTTCCGCCGGCTCGTCGCCATCGAGGAGCGCCTGAACCGGCCGGCCGATTCGCTGCTGAGATTAGGCGCGCTTGCGGTCCGGGTCCCGGAGGACGCCGAACGTTTGGCGGAACGGTTCCGCCTGAGCAACGCGGAATGGCGGCGGCTCAGGATACTTGCCATGACGGCGCCTGCCATTTCGTCGCTTGATGGCGAGGTTAAAGCCAAGTCGGCACTTTACCGCCTGGGACCGGTCGGCTACCGGGACCGGGTATTGATTTCCTGGGCAAGTGGCTCGGCCAGGGCGGATGATCAGGCTTGGCGGAATCTATTGGAATTGCCAAAACACTGGTCGGTCCCGGAATTTCCCATAGGCGGCGGGGATATCGTTCGCCTTGGTGTCGAAAAGGGCCCGCAGGTCGGTCAGATTCTGGCTTCCGTCGAAACCGCTTGGATCGAGCGCGGCTTTGTCGATAGCCGTGAGGCGCTTCTTCTTGCCGCCGAGCGCGCTATTGCCAAAAGGCACGCCAGCCATCCGTCCGGTGGTGCTGAGGCGGGAAGCGATGGCTGAACCGCGGCGGCGGGAACGCGAGCGCGGGCGGGTCGGACGATTAGCTTTGGGCGGCATGGCGCTGCTTTCGCTTCTTGTCGGCGCGCTGCTTTATAATTTTGCCGAACCGTTGGGTTTCGACCGGGGAACGGTCGAAATCGTCGCGCTCGCCTTTTTGATTGCCGGCCTTGCCGACTTTGTCATCCTTTGCTTTTGGGACAGTCTGTTGAGACGGCGATCGTGACGCGGCAAGGCGTTTTCGGTCGCTGTCGTGCTTTTGCGTCGCGGCAATTCAAAAAAGAGGCGTTCGACCAGAAGTCAGGCGGATATCATGAAGCAAATCGAGGTGCGGCTTGCTTTGGTTCTGTACGGCGGAGTCTCGCTATCCATCTATATGCATGGCGTGACCCGCGAGATTCTGAATTTG
>CAYWBS010000441.1:2173-3638 GCA_964456215.1 uncultured Hyphomicrobiaceae bacterium | reverse complement strand
TTTGGTATTTCGTTTTTCCCGAATTCTTGCCGGAAAACGCCGGCATGTGGGTCAAGCGTGGTATGCCGATGCCGGAATTCACGACCGCGGCGGTCTGTCTCGGCTTATACACGGCATCGCGCGTCGGCGAACAGGTTCGCGCCGGTATTCAGTCTGTCGGAATAGGGCAGCGCGATGCGGGCCTAGCCATGGGGCTCACGCCAATTCAAGTTTATCGCTATGTGCTCGTGCCCGTCTGTTACCGGATCATAATTCCGCCGATGACGAGCGAATTTCTCACCATATTCAAGAACTCATCTCTCGCGCTCACAATCGGTGTTCTTGAGCTGACAGCTCAAGCGCGGCAAATCGAGGAGTACACGTTTCAAGGCTTCGAGGCTTTTACCGCGGCGACATTTCTCTATATCTGCGTCACCTCGATCGTGATGGGTATCATGCGAATTACGGAGAGCAAGATCACTATCCCAGGTATGATTTCTCTGGGGGCGAAATAGCATGTACGGCAAGTTTGACTGGAAAGTTGTCGCGGACAGCCTTCCCTTTCTCTGGCAGGGAATGCAAATTACGCTGCTGCTGACGATAACCGCCATTCTTGGAGGCATCCTGCTTGGCACGCTTTTGGCGCTTTCTCGGTTATCAGGCTTCAAGTTGCTCTCTTTCCCTGCCGGAGGCTACGTCAATTTCTTCCGGTCGATGCCGCTCATCCTCGTCATCTTCTGGTTCTATTTTCTCGTCCCGATTCTTCTTGGCCGGCCGGTCGGCGGGTTTTATTCTGTGTTGACTGCCTTTGTTCTCTTCGAGGCGGCATATTATTGCGAGATTATCCGGGCCGGAATTCAGAGCGTACGCACGAGTCAGGTCCAAGCAGGCCAAGCGCTCGGACTCACCTACCCACAGAACATGCGCTATGTCGTGCTGCCGCAAGCCTTCCGGAACATGATCCCAATCCTACTGACACAGGCCATTATCTTGTTCCAGGACACCTCCCTCGTCTATGTGGTAGGCGTAAAGGATTTTCTGGTCAGCGCCGATCTGATCGCCAACAGAGAAAACCGCATACTCGAGATGTTCACGACGGTCGCCGTCATCTACTTCATGCTTTGCCTGGCCGGTTCGCTCTTCGTTAAAAGGCTGCAAAGGAATTACGCCCGGTGATCGAACTTCGAAATGTCAGCAAATGGTTCGGCGATTTCCAGGTCTTGGACGATTGCACAATCGAGATCGCCAAGGGAGAAGTCGTGGTCGTATGCGGTCCGTCGGGCTCGGGGAAATCGACGTTGATCAAATGCATCAATGGCCTGGAGCCCTTCCAGAAAGGGGCAATTGAAGTGGACGGCACATCCGTCGGCGCGAAGAATACGAACTTGCCAAAACTCAGATCTCATATCGGCATGGTATTTCAGAATTTTGAGCTCTTTCCCCACATTCGGGTGATAGGCAACATCATGCTTGCCCAGCTCAAGGT
>CAYWBS010000441.1:0-2163 GCA_964456215.1 uncultured Hyphomicrobiaceae bacterium | reverse complement strand
GGCGCGACGAGAACGAGGCGGCGGAGAAGGCGCTCGCACTTTTGGAACGCGTCGGACTGGCGGATCAGGCGGACAAATATCCAGCTCAACTCTCTGGCGGACAGCAGCAGCGTGTGGCAATCGCCCGCGCCTTGGCCATGGACCCGATCGCCATGTTGTTTGACGAACCAACATCGGCCCTTGATCCCGAGATGATCAATGAGGTCCTGGATGTGATGGTCGAGCTTGCGGGCGACGGTATGACGATGATGGTCGTCACTCACGAGATGGGTTTTGCACGCAAAGTTGCCGACCGCGTTATTTTCATGGATGAAGGCCGGATTGAGGAAGACTGCACAAAAGAGGAATTCTTTGGTGCGCCGCGTGGCGAGCGAGCGCAGGTATTCCTGTCGAAGATCCTGCAGCATTAGCGGCTACTAAGAGCACGCGTTACACTCCTTGGCGACGTCAGACGACTCCCTGAAGATGTTTCGAATGCTGGTCACGGCTCATTGTGCGGAAATCCGTTTTTGAGGCATCAATTGAAACTGCGAGTTTAATTCGATATATCGCATCTTGGTTTGACGCTGAAAACCTCAGGTCGAGCTAATGTCCTCCGCTACCAAGGTTTCTTCTGTCGCAGTGCGTGCTGGATCACGTTCGCCGATCAAGCTTCCCGATGAGGTCCGCTTATTGATCTTTGCGGACGTCACGGTCGGTCGGAGTGTTGCAGCGCGAGATGTCCGGCCGGGGTCAATCGCGTCGATTTGAGCCTGGCACGGCCACGTCCGCTCCAACTCCCAATAGCAGACGGTTTTACAAAGGCAATTAACCGGCGCTTCGGGCCAATTCCGGACTAAGTTCTTCTGTGTCGGTGAGTTAAGATCGACGCGTGCTTCGCAGAGATTCCAGAAGAGGGCACGCTGAACTCAGAGTGCAGCGCGACGTCTGCTCCGTCCAAGAGCGGAAAGTCACCATTCTTGGCTGACGCACACTCATGACCCTGGCTGTGTGGAAACGCGAGTATGGGGTATAGTCCTCCGAGGGATCGGAGGGGGTGATGAATCGCTATATTGAGGGGACCGATCGCAGTCAGGTGACATTGTTTCCGGACCGACTTGAGGACTGGGTCGAGGCAGACAATCCGGTTCGGGTGATTGACGCCTTCGTTGATGCACTTGACCTGAACGAACTTGGTTTCGAACGCGCCACGGCTGCTGCGACTGGCCGTCCGGGGTATCATCCTGCGGTTTTGTTGAAGCTTTATGTCTATGGCTATCTCAACCGGGTCCAGTCGAGCCGTCGGCTTGAGCGTGAAGCCGGGCGCAATGTCGAGGTCATGTGGCTGACGGGGCGCCTTGTGCCTGATCACAAGACGATCGCCGACTTCCGCAAGGACAACGGGACTGCGATCCGTAAAGTCTGTTCGCAGTTTGTCGAGCTGTGCCGCCGGATCGGGCTTTTGTCTGTGGCAAGCGTTGCTATCGATGGGAGCAAGTTCAAGGCGGTCAATAACCGCGACCGGAACTTCACCAAGGCCAAGATGGCGCGGCGGATGAAGTAGATCGAGGACAGCGTTAGCCGCTATCTGCATCAGCTTGACAGTGCCGACCGTCAGGAACCGACTGTAGCGATCACGTCACGGGTCAATCGTCTGCAGGAAAAGATCGGCAAGTTGCGCGAGGAGATGCACCGTTTGAAGGCGCTGGAAGCCCGCATGCTCGATGCGCCGGATGAGCAAATCTCGCTGACCGATCCAGATGCCCGTTCGATGGCGACCAGCGGCCGCGGCTCGGGCGTGGTTGGCTACAATGTCCAGGCGGCGGCGGGTGGAGACGGATCATCATCTGATCTTCGCCCATGACGTTGTGCAGACCGGCAATGACACGTCGCAATTGGCGCCGATGGCGAACAAGGCCAAGGAGCATTGGGCGTTGACGAACTCGATGTGGTCGCCGACCGGGGCTATTTCAGTGCCGAGCAGATCCTGGAATGCGCCGAGGCCGATGTTACGCCGACGCTGCCCAAGCCGCAGACATCAAGCAACCGCAAGAAGGGCATGTTCGTCAAAGCCGATTTTCGCTATGTGGCCGATGAGGACGTCTATATCTGTCCGGCCGGCGAAAGGCTGATCTGGCGCTATGTGACGGAGGAAGGTGGTTTGGTGATAAGCCGCTATTGGAC
>CAYWBS010000440.1:0-3641 GCA_964456215.1 uncultured Hyphomicrobiaceae bacterium | reverse complement strand
TATTGATCTGAACGGCCCTTGCCGGCACGGTGACCGAGTCCTTCAGTTCAGCCAAAAGAACGCTGGCACGCGCGAATTGCCCTGGGATCAATCGCTGGTCCTCATTTGCGAATCGCGCCTGGACCTGGATCGTGCCGGTCGCCGGATCAACCTCGTTATTGATGAAGAACAATGTTCCGCTCACCGGCGTGGACTTGCCGCCCATGGTCGTCACGTCGACTTTCAATTCTTCCGTCGCCAGGCGGCGGCGCAGCTCGTCGAGATATTGCTCGGGAAGCGAGAACGCCACATAGATTGGTTTAAGCTCGGTGATGATAAGCAATGGCTCGTCGCCGTCGGACTTCACCATATTGCCCGGCGTCACCAGAATGTTGCCGGCGCGCCCTTCGATCGGCGAGCGGATGGTCGCGTAGCTGAGATTGAGCCCTGCCAGTTCGAGCGCCGCCTCCGATGCCCTCACCGTCGCCGCCAGGGCGGAAACCTGCGCCTCGGTTTCCTCAAGCCGCGTTTTCGGCGAAATCCCCTTGGCCGTCAGTTCGGTGTAACGGCGCACATCGTGGAGCGCCTTGTCGTAATTGGCGCGGTCGCGCGCGAGATTTGCCTCGGCCTGCCTGGCCAGCGCCTCGAAGGGTCGGGGATCGAGGCGGAAAAGCAGATCGCCTTTGCGCACCAGCTGGCCTTCCTTGACGGCTGCCTCGAACAGCTGGCCGTCGACGCGCGTCTTGACCGCCACTTTGGATCGGGCCTTGACGATGCCCACGCCTTCGAGGCGGATGGGAACGTCCTGCCGCCTGGCGGTTGCAATCTTGACCGGCACCGGTTTGCGCCCGCCTTTGGCATTCTTCTTGGGGGCTTGGGCCTCCTTGCCTGCAAGCAAAGGCTTTACACTCTCGTCCCAGTTCCAATACAACCAGGTTCCCAGCGTTATCGTGGCCAGCGCGACGGCTAGGCCGGCAATCTTGCTTTTCATAAGGTGATGCCCAATTTGCCCGTCCCGCTTGCGGGCAGGCGTACAATCGTTAGCAGTCGACTAATATATACTCGCTGGCGAACGAGCTGCCAGCAGATTTTCTCCCGGCGGCACCCAAACCGTTGCAGCGGAGATCGGGCGATGGCGCTGCGGTTCGGGAGGATTAGCGGCCGGGTGCGCCGACGCCGACGGCCGCGCTTTCCCGGCGGCATCGCTTCGGGTCGCGCCAATCGCGCCGGGCAGCAGGCGGATCATCGGTTTTGCCGCGGCAGCCAGTTGGCAACCTGCGTGAAGCCGTCTTATTCTTAAAGAAGAAAACACCAATATCTTCAGTGAGTTGGTTGCCGAATCCGTCAATCTTGACTCAAATCACGGAATGGTGATTAGTGCGTGATGAACCGAGTATCCCGATGCGATTTGTAACATTCGACAAAAACGGCGCTCCGGCGCCGGGCGTAGTATCCGAAGATGGTGAGAGCGTCATCGATCTCACAATGAGCCGTCCCGGAGGCATTGGCGGTATCCTCGACATTATCGAAGGCGGCGATGATGCGCTGGCGAAAATCAGGGCCGCAATGCCGCAAGCCGCCGCGGAAGCAAGGCGGCCGCTCGCCGCGGCGCGGCTCCTCGCCCCCATCCCGACACCGCCGCGCAACATTATCTGCGTCGGCAAGAACTATTACGACCACGCCGAGGAGTTCCATTCCAGCGGCTTCGATGCCTCGGCGGGCAAGACCGCCATTCCCGACTGCCCGATCTATTTCAGCAAGGCGCCGACGACGGTCATCGGGCCCGGCGCGCCGATACCCGCGAGCGCCGATCCCACCGCGTCGGTCGACTATGAGGTTGAGTTGGCGGTGGTCATCGGCAAGGGCGGTAAAAACATTTCGAGGGATGCCGCCTATTCCCATGTCTTCGGCTACACGATCATCAACGATGTCACGTCACGCCGCCTGCAGGAGCGCCACAAGCAGTGGTTCCTCGGCAAGAACTTTGACGGCTTCTGCCCGATGGGTCCCTATCTGGTAAGCGCCGATGAGGTTGGCGATGCGCGGCAGCTCAGAGTGCGAACCACCGTCAATGGCGAAGCGCGGCAGGACGCGGCCGTAAAAGATCTCATATTCGATATTCCGACGCTTATCGAAACGCTGTCGCGGGTGATGACGCTGCAGCCTGGAGACATCATTGCCACGGGCACGCCGTCGGGTGTGGGATTGGGGTTCGATCCGCCGAAATTCCTGAAGAAGGGAGACGTCGTCAAGGTGACGATTAGCAAGCTAGGGGAGCTCGAAAACCCGGTTGAATAACGGGAACTGAAACGCTCAACCAACAAGGAGAGGACTAAAAGCAATGAAACGAATATTGGGTCTGGCAACCGCGGCCTTGTTGTTGCAGGCTGCGTCAGCGGTCGCGCAGGACAAGACCAACATCGCTTGGGGCGGCTCGAACCCCGGCGGCGTGATGTATTACATGGTCGGAGCTGCCGGGACGATCATTTCGGAAAAACTGCCGAAATATAACATCACCCAGGTGACGACCGGAGGGTCGACGGAAAACTGCAAACGCCTCATCAAGGGCGAGCTCGATATGGGCATCGTCTACGGCGCCCATGTCTTTATGGCGCAAAAACCGGAAGGGCCGTTCGCGAAAGGCGCCAAGGGCACCATGCTGCGCGGCGTCGCCAAGGCCTATAAGGGCCCGACATATTTCGTCACCCTGCCGAAATCGGGGATCAAATCGTTCGCCGATTTGAAAGGCAAGACCGTGGCCATGGGTCCTCCCGGTTCCGGCACCGTTTTCAATTGCACGAACATGATGAAGGCGATCGGCATCCATGGCAGCTTTACGGAGCGTTATATGACCTTCGCCGACGCCGGACGCGCACTCGGCAATGGTCAGATCGATGCGCTCTGCCAATCCTCGGCGCCGGCGGCGGCTGTCAAGGAGCTGGCGGAAACCAAGGGCGCCGTCATCCTGCCCTATTCCGATGACGACATGAAAAAGGTCACCAGCACGTATCCGTTCTACGTTCCCGGTACGCTGCCGGCGGGAACCTATAAGGGCGTGCCGGCTGTCGACCTTCCATTCCTGACTGTTTACTGGGTCGCTCACGAGCGCGTTCCGGCTCAGGCCGTCAAGGATATCCTTGAACTGGTCTATCAGCCGGATATCAAAAAGCGCCTCGCCGCCGGCCACAAGGCCTGGGCGCAGATGGAGCCGGACACCAAGAACTTCCTGGCGCTTGGCGCTCCCATGCATCCGGGCGCCGTGGCGTACTACAAGGAGAAGGGCTTGTGGAAAGAGTAGGCTGATCCCGGCTGCCGATCATTTGAGGCCGCCCGAGCGATGCCGGGCGGCCTTTCATTCCAGTCGCAATTCATTATTGTTGGATCGCCAACGTTTCGCAAAGGAGACCCTTCGTGCGCGGCCTGGAATGGATTAAGCCAATCAAGGGCCGAAATCGGGAACTTTCAGGCATCGTCGCCGTTTTCTATTCGCTGACCGCGGTCTTCTTCAGCCTTTGGTACCTCTACACATCCGGGTTCGGATTGGTCTCGACCGCGACCAATCGCGGCTTTTATCTGATGTTTACCTCGGTCCTGGTGTTTCTTCTTTTTCCGGCGACATCGCGTTCTCCCAAGGACCGGCCGAGCCTGGTGGATTTTTTCTA
>CAYWBS010000439.1:0-3649 GCA_964456215.1 uncultured Hyphomicrobiaceae bacterium | reverse complement strand
TGGCGGCACCGAAAAAACGTAATACCGTGCGGCACAAAGCTTTGAGGGCGGAATTTTATGGCTTAGGGCACGAAAATGCCGCGAGCAATCGCGACAGGACGGATTTAAGGGATGCTCCCGAGAGGCGGCCCTCAGCCTTGCCTATGGCCCCGTTAGCTTCGGCGCACGATACGATCTGCTATATCGGAGACATGACATCGGAACTCAGAAATCTTGCCGATCGCAGCGGACTTCCGTTTCTCGCCTACCTCCTCGATATCGTGGTTGAGGAAGCAAATGCGCAATGCGCCAGTGTCGGCAGCATGCAATCCTCCGGGCGGCCCCGGAGAAATAAATAGAGGCGGTCCGCACCGGCCGGGGAGCCTTCTACTCCGGCAAACATATGGGATTCCGGAGTTTTTGCGCTTTTCGTTGAATCTCTCAAACACTTTAACCCATTTGATTTTTCGTGTTTCCGGACGGAAAACCGGCGCCCACTTTTCCTGGAAACACTTTAGCCGCCGTCCGCGCTCATGAGCGAGACAAGCTGCTGTCCGTGGCGCTCAAGGCGGCCGGCAAGCTCCAGTTCCAGCAGTATGATGTGCACCGACCGCGCATCCAACTCCGTGACACGGATGATCTCATCGATATCGGAGGGCGCCGGGCCGAGGCCGCTTAAGACGGCGTCCCGGTGGTTGTCAGCCACGGGGATGGAAACATAGGCCTCGGACTCTTCCTCGAGATCCTCAAACACATGCGCGCGCAGATCGAGTTCCTTGCCAAGTATTGGGGCGAGCGTTTCGACGATATCGTCCACGCAGGTCACGATATTCGCGCCGTCCTTCAAAAGCCTGTTCGTTCCGGCCGCTCTGGGGTCAAGAGGATTGCCCGGCGCCGCGAAGACCTCGCGGCCCTGCTCGGCGGCAAAGCGGGCCGTAATCAATGAGCCGGAGCGCAGCGATCCTTCGATGACGGCAACGGCGGCGGACATGCCGGCAATGATCCGGTTGCGCCGGGGAAAGTCCTTGCCGCGCGGTTGGAGACCGGGAGGACGCTCGCTGACCAGGAGGCCCGTTTCGCCAATGAGCCGCTGCAATTCGGCGTTTTCCGGCGGATAGCAGATATCGATACCGCCGGCGAGAACGGCCGCGGTTCCCTGTTCGAGGCCGGCCCGGTGGGCCGCCGTATCTATTCCCCGCGCCAGGCCTGAAACGATCAGGACTTTATGCTGTCCGAGCGCCGCCGCGAGCTGGCGGGCAAATTTCTGGCCCGCTGCCGAACTATTCCGCGCGCCGACGATCGCCACTGCCGGACGTTCGAGAAGCTCTTTCCTTCCCTTGATATAAATCAGCGGTGGGGGCGCTTCGATGACGTTGAGCCAGGGCGGATAGCCGTCTTCGCCAAGCGCGACCAAGGTGGCGTTCAGCCGCCCGGCAGTCCGCAGCTCGGCCTCCGCCTGCCGGCGCGAGCAAATGCCGATGCGCCTCCCGCCGCCGCGCTCCGAAAGGTCGGGTAGTGCCGCAAGAGCGGCCTCAGCGCTTCCAAATTGATTGATCAATGCGCGGAAGGTGACAGGTCCGACATTTTCGCTTCTGAGGAGGCGAAGCCAGTTGAGCTTCTGTTCTTCATTCAGCCGGCGGATTGGCGCTCCGGCAATGGTTGGGGAGTTCGCCGCAATAACTGCGTTTCGCGCCGTGTCACGTGGCGTCAATCTTGCTTTCCTCGCCCTTGAGCAACCGCCGGATATTGGCGGCATGGCGGATGTATATCAGGACCGTCATAACGATTGCCAGCGCCGCGCTCCACCACTCCTCGAACCCGGCGAGAATGGCGGGAGCCGCGGCCGTGGCAATCAGTGCCGACAATGAGGAATAGCGCGTCACGACGGCGACCAGAAGCCAGATCGCGCAGAAAATAAGCGCCGCCGGCCAGTTGAGGCCAAGGAAAATACCGATATAGGTGGCGACGCCCTTGCCGCCCCGAAAGCGGAGCCAAACCGGATAAAGATGACCCAGGAACGCACAAATGCCGCCGGCAACGGCCGCGACCGGTCCAAAAGCGGAGCCGAGCAGGACGGCCACGGTGCCCTTAAACATGTCCGCCGCCAATGTCGCCGCCGCAAGTCCTTTCTTTCCGGTTCTCAGCACATTGGTCGCGCCGATATTGCCGGAGCCGATCTTGCGTAGGTCTCCCAATCCGGAAAGGCGCGTGAGGAGGAGACCGAAAGGGATCGACCCCAAGAGATAGCCGCAAACGGCGGCGAACAATAGTCCAAGCGGCGAGCCCAATCCTAACGTGTCCGGCATGCCAACCGCCTCCTCCTGCTCAAGGCTCGTGCGCGGCACCGCGAAAGCTTGCAACAATGAACCGGCCGGATGCGCATTTCAGGCCGGATAAGCGCCACGCGCCTATTGCGCCGATGGGTTAGGGTATGTGTATACAGACCGACCCGCAACCAGGGTGCGCAACACGCGGCCTTGAAGCTTGGCTTCGTCATAAGGCGTATTCTTCGACTTGGAGTGGAGAAATTCGGGATCGACGACCCACGGCATCTCCAAATCCAGGAGAATGATGTCGGCGGGACCGCCGATCTCCAGCTTTCCACCCGGAATACGTAGGAGTTCGGCGGGATTGACGGTCACCGGCCGGAGCAGCGCCGCCAATTCCGACTGACCGTCGTGATATAGACGGAGCAGGGCGGCAAGCAGGGTTTCGAGGCCGATTGCGCCGTCGGCAGCTTCCGCGAACGGCCTCCTCTTCACATCCGCGTCCTGCGGGTCGTGGCTCGAAACAACCACGTCAATCGTCCCATCCAGCAACCCTTGAACAATCGCCACGCGGTCTTCCTCCGAGCGCAGTGGCGGGCTTAGCTTAAAAAAGGTCCGGTAAGGGCCGATATCATTCTCGTTAAGGCTCAGATGATTGATTGAGACGCCGCAGGTGACGGGGAGGCCGTGGCGTTTTGCGGAGCGGATCACTTCGAGAGAGTCGGCGCAGGAGATCTGCGCGACATGATAACGCCCTCCCGTCAACGCCACCAGACGCAGGTCGCGCTCGATGACAATCGTCTCGGCCTCCTTGGGAATGCCGGGCAGGCCGAGGCGGGTTGACACTTCACTTTCGTTCATGACGCCGTTTTTGCCGAGATCCTGGTCTTCCGTGTGATGAACGACGAGGGCGTCGTAATCGCGGGAATAATTCAAAACGCGGCGCATCACCTGGGAATTTGCAATGCTGCGCATGCCGTTGCTGAAGGCGACGGCGCCGGCGGCCTGCAGCAAGCCCATTTCCGACATTTCCCGGCCTTTCAGGCCCTTGGTGACGGCGGCCATGGGAAAGACGTGCACGATTGCGGTATCGCGCGCGCGGCGCTGCACGAAATCGACGAGAGCGACGTCATCGATCACCGGTTCGGTGCTCGGCATGCAGATCATTGTTGTGACGCCTCCGGCGGCCGCCGCGCGGCTCGCGGTGGCAAGAGTCTCGCGATGCTCATGGCCTGGTTCGCCGGTCAGAACCTGCATATCAATGAGGCCGGGGCACAGGACGTGGCCGCCACAATCGACGATCTCCATATTGTCAGGGGCGTTGCGGCGAAGATGAGCGCCCAAGTCCGCGATAACACCCTCGTTGACGACCAGACCGCCCTGACAATATGGAGATCGTCGAT
>CAYWBS010000438.1:0-3660 GCA_964456215.1 uncultured Hyphomicrobiaceae bacterium | reverse complement strand
GCAGGGCCTGGATACGCGGGTCGAGATCGCAAATCTGGACAGGGATCAGATAATCAATCCCAAATTGTTCGAACCCTCGGAGTTCAAGCTCCCCGATAGCCAGAACTAGCTGGACCAGACATACCTGAGTTCGTTTTCTCCCGGCGAGATGGCCGGGGCGAGAGCTTGCCGCAGACTTATCTGACACTCGCAAATTGATAAATTTTTCGTGTACGGCGGATTGAAATCTCGGACCCCAATTCCTAAATCTGATCTATTGCGGGTGAAGTCATTTCAACTCGGTAGTGCCCCCCCGTCTAGCCGACTGACTCACTCGTAAGTGCCGGAATCCCTCTCGGCACAAAACACGCTTGTGCAGTGTGAGCGCCCAACTCGCTTTTGCCAGTTGGGCGCTTTTTTTTTAAGTTTTGACAAAATTTAGTAAAGTTCTGCGAGCCCGCATTATCCACTCAAGGTTTTGGTCATGAAAATTCGAATTGCCACATGGAACATCAATTCGGTGCGGCTGCGCCTGAACCTTGTTGAGCGTTTTATCAAGGACTATTCACCCGACATCCTTTGCCTTCAGGAGATTAAATGCGTGGAGAGCCAGTTTCCTCGGCAGCGTTTCGAGGCGCTTGGCTATACCCATATCGAAATTAACGGCCAAAAGGGCTATCACGGCGTAGCGACGCTCTCGCGCGTTCCTATCCGGAGACCCTACCGGCATGATTTCGACGGCAGCGGCGAGGCGCGCCACCTGGCCGTCGAAATCAATTCCACGGCGGCGGCATCCGGTCCCATCATTTTGCACAATTTCTACGTACCCGCCGGCGGCGACGAACCGGATGAGGAGGTCAATCCCAAATTCAAACAAAAGCTCGCCTTTCTCAAGAACATGGAAGGGCGCTTTCGTGCGCAAAAATTGAAATCAAGAAACCGGATGATTCTGGTGGGGGATCTCAACGTCGCACCGCTGGAGAATGATGTCTGGTCGCACAAACAATTGCTCCGGGTCGTCTCACATACGCCCGTCGAGGTCGAAAGTCTCAACCGCCTGCAAAACGCACATCGCTGGATTGACGTTATGCGCCTTCACGTGCCTGAAGAAGAAAAGCTCTTCACGTGGTGGAGCTATCGCGCCAGGGATTGGCGGGCCTCAAATCGCGGGCGCCGCCTTGACCACATATGGATGACGCCAGCTCTGACCGGAGCGGCACTGCGTATGGAAGTCGCCGACCATGCACGGGACTGGGACAAGCCTTCCGATCACGCGCCGGTCGTCGCCGACTTTGATTTGACCGCCTAAAGTGTTTCCAGGAAAAGTGGGCACGGGTTTTCCTGGAAACACTCTAGCTTTTTGTTCGAGCATGATGTTGTCCGAAATCCGGTTTCCGCCTTTCCGGATCATGCTCTAATTGGTGCGCTTACTTTCTATGGCAGATCTTGTTGAGCCAGGGTCCATGTCCGCGATCCGGCCGGCCTCAAGTTGTTGCTGCAAATCTTGTATTTTCTCGACAAGCACGACAAACCGGTCGCTGATGCGATCGGCAAAATGCCGCGACAATGCCGGATCATCCGCCAGCAGCTGGCGCATCAGCGAACGCCGGAAACGAATCGCACGCACTTCTCCGTCGGTGACGATGGTTGAGCCGTGAACGGTCTCGATAAACATCGCCGTCTCACCAATGAAGGTGCCGGCCCCAAGCGCCTGCGGACCATTTCTGAGCCCCGGCCCTTCGACCCGCCAAGCATAGCCGGAGACAAGCAGGTAGCCCGATTCGCCAGGCATGTCATTTTGGATGATTTCGCGATTTGATGGAAAGATGGCCTTCTCACCGCAAACCGCCAGCCAGGCCAGTTGATCCTGATTGAGCCCCTCAAAAAGCGGCACACGCCCCATCAACTCGACGATATAGTCGAGATTCATGATTTACCCCCGCATCTTATGCCAAAGCCGCCCTAGGTTTTCTTGTTGTCCGGGCCCTTTGGCAGCACCCCGCTATCTTTACCCGACTCGCGCCGGTTCGTATTCATCCCGCAGGTTATGTGATCCGCGATCCATGGTCCAGAGCATTTTCGACATGGCTGTGCGCGCACGGCATCCGCCCCGGTTCGCACCCGCGGCCGTGAGTGGCCTCTGCGGCTGGAGACGCCAAATTCCGGGACCTTGAAACCGAGCCAACGGCGCCTTTACGTGCTGTGGACGGCATGTTGAGAGCGCGGCGGCGGACCCTCGCCAAATCCCCTATCGGACACCCGCGCAAAAATGATTGCCATTAGCGGAAACCGGTTCGCGGATTTCATCACGCTCAAACAAGAACTTAGAGCGTGATCACTCCCTAAGGCATCAGCTTGTAGCCACCGGTTTCCGTTATCAATAGTTCAGCGTTCGAGGGATCGCTTTCGATTTTTTGCCGAAGCCGGTAGATATGGGTCTCAAGCGTATGGGTCGTAACGCCGGCATTATATCCCCAAACCTCATGGAGCAGCACGTCGCGGGTCACGACTTTCTCTCCTGCCCTGTATAGAAATTTCAGGATCGAGGTTTCTTTTTCCGTCAATCGGACTTTGCTGCCGCCCTCGCTGATCAATGTTTTAGCCGCCGGCTTGAAGGTATAGCGGCCTATGGCGAAGACGGCGTCCTCACTTTGTTCATGCTGACGCAGTTGCGCCCGGATACGCGCCAGAAGCACGGCGAATCGAAACGGCTTTGTGACGTAATCATTGGCGCCCGATTCGAGGCCGAGGATCATATCGGCATCGGAATCCTGCGCCGTCAGCATAATGATCGGGCTCTTGACGCCGTTCTTGCGCAAGATTTTACACGCTTCCCGGCCATCCATATCGGGAAGACCGACATCCAATAAGACAATGTCGAAATGATCTGATTTGACTGATTTGATCGCGTCCGCCGACGTGCCCACCGATACCACTTCGAACTCTTCGTGAAGCGCCAACTGGTCCGTCAATGATTCGCGGAGGTCGTCATCATCATCGACAATAAGAATCTTGCGTGCGCCGCTCATAATATGCCCCTTAGCGAGGTGTCCCGATTGCTATTGCCGCTGTTTGGCATTTGAACAAACATATAATGGGCCCCAATCGTGGCTTTTAGCGATATCGATTGTGAGCCAGGCTTAATTTTTCTCAAAAGGCCGTGAACAGATGATGTTCATTATAAAACGCTGTCCGGGCACGCGTTTCAAGGGCTTGCTAAGGGCCGGTTCCCGAGTTTGGCCCTGTCATCTGGGCCGCTCCGGTCAACGGGTGCTCAAGAAGGAAGGCGATGGTGCGACGCCGGCAGGCAGTTTTTCCTTGAAGACCGTCTTTTACCGCCCCGACAGGGTCGCCCGCCCCATTACGGCGTTGCCGCTCAGGGCGATCAAGCCGTGCGATGGCTGGTGCGACGCACCGGCCGACCGCAATTACAATCGGCTGGTCACCCATCCCTATCCGGCGAGCGCCGAGCGGCTCTGGCGCGACGACCGGCTGTACGATATCGTCGTTGAGCTTGGCTACAATGACCGGCCGCGCATCCGTGGCCGGGGCAGCGCCATATTCATGCATCTCAAAGGGGCCGTGGCCGGGCCGACGGAAGGCTGCATCGCGTTCGAACCCGATGACCTTCGCGCCGTGCTCGGTTTGGCGCACCCAAAGTCGGTCATCATCAGCACATTT
>CAYWBS010000437.1:0-3667 GCA_964456215.1 uncultured Hyphomicrobiaceae bacterium | reverse complement strand
TAATTAGCTAAAACCCTCACGTTCCAGCGAAAGAATTAGAATGAGTGTTTTTGCATCGAGAATACCTCCTCCAGCTGCCATATCCGCGAGCGTGGGAAGGCTCATCTCGACGACCTCGATGTCTTCTTCTTCCGAGTTTTTGCCGCCGCCTTCGCCGGCTTTGGCGTTTTGGTCATATTCAGCCAAAAAGAGGTGAAGCCGTTCAGTTACGGTGCCGGGCGATGGGAAGATTTCGCAAATTCTGCGAACTTTCGTTATCGCATAGCCGGTCTCTTCCATCGCCTCGCGGACAGCGCAAGCCTCGGGAGTTTCATCGCTATGAATAATGCCGGCAACAGCCTCTAAGAGGCGCTCCTTATGTCCGTTGAACCACAAAGGAAGCCGCCACTGACGCACCAGCAGTGCCGTATTTCTCGCACGATCGATCGGCATGACCGCGACGCCATTGCCATGGTGATGGATTTCGCGCCGGACTTTTAAGGGAGCGCTGTTTGGCCGGGGAATCTCGGCCGTGACCTGGGAAAGCTCGACAAAACCCTTCCAAAGAACTTTCTTGTCGAGTATCCGCAACTCGCAGGACGGCTTGGTAAGTCCATTGTCCTTCACAATTTTGTTTGATTCACTCATTCTTCGATCAATGCAGTTGATCATAAAATAAGGAAAATATTTTTGCCGGCTGACATTGCGGGCGCAAAATGTCAAACTCCGATCCGCGGTGCTCAATCATACGAAACATGTGGAGTGTCTCCTGAGCAAGACGCCGACGCAAACACATAAGACACGGGGTTTAGGCATGATCGGGGCAATGTCAAATAGGTCTTTGGCTGCATTGTTGGGAATTTGTGTCGGGATTGCTTGGTTCGTCGGCCTATCGAGCGCTGGTCGGGCCGAGCCTATAGCTGCAAAAATACTGTTCGGAAAGGCGAAGACTCCGTCCCCCGTCGCGGCGCGAGCGGTCGGCAAGTATAACCGGGGCTGCCTCGCGGGAGGCAAAATGCTGCCAGCGGATGGTCCGGCGTGGCAGGCTGTACGTTTGTCGCGAAATCGCAATTGGGGTCACCCCCAATTGGTCAGATATGTCGAGCAGCTGGCCATTGACGCTAAAGAGAAGGACGGGTGGACCGGTCTCCTTGTTGGCGATCTGGCGCAGCCACGTGGCGGTCCGATGCTGACTGGTCATCGCAGCCATCAGATAGGACTCGATGCGGATATTTGGCTGAGAATTATGCCGGAAAGGCGCCTCACGAGCGCGGAACGCGAAGAATTCTCCGCCATATCAATGCTCGGACCCGACAAGCTGACGGTTGATTCGAAGAAATGGACCAAAGCTCATGTGTCTCTGCTGCGCCGGGCAGCGAGCTACTCCGAAGTTGCGCGTATCTTTGTTCATCCGGCGATCAAGCAAGCTCTTTGTGACGACGCGGGCAAAGATCGCGACTGGCTGCGCCGAATCCGCCCCTGGTGGGGGCACCATTATCATTTCCATGTGCGGATCAAATGCCCGGCAGGGAGTGTGGGTTGCGTCAACCAGCCTTCACCGCCCCCGGGAGATGGTTGCGGCAAGGAGCTCCAATCCTGGCTCAAGCTTTTGGCGCGGCCGAAGGTCGTGCCGAAAACGCCGCGAATAAAGCGAAAGCCACGACCGCCCGTGACGATGGCCGATTTGCCGCGCGAATGTACACAGGTCCTTGGTCAAGTGTTTATCGCGGCCGCCGCTAGCGGCGTTCCATTGCCCGTTCGCAAACCCAAAAGAGTGATGGCGAGCGCCAACAGATGAATCATATGGGTGATCAAGAAAATGTTTTTGGCGAGCCGATCGCCATGTGTTCCGATAGTCCCATTACAGGTTTTTACCGCACCGGCTGTTGTCATTCAGGGCCGGAGGATTTGGGTGTTCACACCGTCTGCGTTGAGGTAACGGCGGAGTTTCTCGAATTCTCGAAGCTGAGAGGCAACGATTTGTCAACTCCGCGAGACGAATTCGGGTTTCCCGGGCTGCAGCCTGGAGATAGATGGTGCCTGTGCGCGGCTCGCTGGAAGGAAGCATTTGACGCCGGAATGGCGCCGAGGGTTGTTCTGACGGCAACTCACAAAACAACGCTTGAAATCGTCGATTTAGCTGACTTGAAGCGATATGCTTTAGATTTGGCTTAGTTCGCGCTGTTGGTGGCTCGGACTGGCGGTAATAAGTGTCGTTCGGAAGAAAAGGTCCGTTAGGTAGAATTCGCGAAAAAGCATTTTCCTGAAGAGTTAAAAAGAGCGATGGCAGGAATTACAAGAAAATTAGCATATTTTGCGGCTGATCTTCGCTATGAAGACTTGCCTGCAGAGGTCGTTGAGCGCGCGAAACGCTTAATCCTTGACGTTGTGGGCATTATGATCCGTGCCCGCCATGACGCCGAATCAACTGCGAGCCTGATCGCCGCGGTTGAAAAGCTTGGTTTGGCCGGAGGATCATGTTCAGTGCTCTCCGATAAACAGGCTTACGCACCTTCCGCGGCGGCACTAATTCATGGCACGTTGGCCCATTCCCTCGACTTTGACGATACCCATGCCGAAGCCTCGTTACACTCATCGGCGCCAATCGTACCCGCGGCATTTGCTGCCGCGGAAATGGTAGATGCCTCGGGAAAAGACCTCATTGCCGCAATCGTGGCCGGTTACGAAATCCAAATCCGCCTGTCTCTGGCTGTTGGTCCATCGGACCATTACAACAGAGGCTTTCACCCGACGGCGACATGCGGAGTATTCGGTGCTGCTGCTGCTTCAGGTAAACTACTGGGCATGGATGGGGAGGGAATTCAGAACGCCTTTGGCATCGCTCTAAGTCAGGCGGCAGGATCCATGGAGTTTCTCGCCGATGGCGCCTGGACAAAGCGATCCCATGTTGGCCAAGCGGCACAAAACGGTCTCATTTGCGCCACCATGGCGAGTGAGGGATTCCGGGGCGTCAGTCAGGCGTTTGAGGGCAAGGCCGGATTCTTTGCATCCTATGCACCCAATCCGGCGCCTGACAAGGCAGTCTCGGGACTCGGGAAGAATTGGGAAACTATGCGGCTTGCTGTCAAGCCCTATCCGTCGTGCCGTTACAGCCACGCCGCCATAGATGGTCTTATCGCGCTTATGAACGAGCATCGGATCGGTGAAGAAGACGTAACTGAAGTGGAAATCGGTTTGCCGCGTACGGGCTGGAACATTATCGGTGATCCGGCGGCCGAAAAACAAAATGCCGAAAGCATCGTCGATGGCCAGTTCTCCATGCCGTTCTGCGCGGCGGTCGTCCTACAAGAGGGCGGATTGCAATGGGATGATTACGCGAAGCACGTCGGTAACCAACATACGCGCGCGCTCTGCAAAAAGGTGCATACCGTCGTCGACCCGCGCGCTGAAGCTGAATTTCCCGAGAACATGAGCGCTACGATCCGAATACGAACGGCGAAGGACGTATTCGAAACATTTGTTGTCGCGCCAAAGGGTGAGCCCGGCAATTTTCTGACCGATGAGGAGTTTCGCGCGAAATTCGACGGACTTTGCGAGCCCTATCTTGGCCCGGAGCGAACGCACCGTCTTGCCGATACGCTTTTGTCGCTTGAACAGACCAACAGCATTCAATCCATGATGGCATTGAGTCAGGATCATGTGGCCTAGGCTGTGGTGGCGAAATCGA
>CAYWBS010000436.1:0-3667 GCA_964456215.1 uncultured Hyphomicrobiaceae bacterium | reverse complement strand
ATCGGGCTCGATCGTGACCTTGCCAAGCGCCCTCTTTCCAGCGACCCGGTATAGGGCGTCGAGCATGTCGCGAACGCTTACCGTCAACGCCGGGAGGCTGACGGCCCGGTCATCACCCAGATCTTCGCCCGGGACCTCGTGCAAACGAATGATCCCGTCGACGATCGCCCGGTAGCCGAGAACCGGCATGAAGGTGGCCTCGGTTACCGGCAAGGCGATGTCGATGCCGCTCAGGGGCTCGCGAAACAGGCCGCTGACAAAGCTCGACGCCGCCGCATTCGGCTTGCCCGGACGGATGATGACCGTCGGCAGCCTGGCTGAACGTCCGTCCAGAAAGCCCTTCCGCGTATAATCGTTGACGAGCAGCTCCGAGACCGCCTTTGTCATGCCATAGGTCGTCTGCGGCGTCTGCTTGGTCACATCGCCAACCCGCTCCCGCATCGCCGCGCCGCCAAAGACGGCGATGGAGCTGGCGATCACCAGGCGCGGCCGGCCGGTACGCGCTCTCAATGACTCCATAATATGCCGACCGCCATCAAGATTGACGCGCATCGCCAGATCGAAATCCTTCTCACCGCCGCCGCTGACGACCGATGCCAAATGAAATACGGAAATGTCGTCGCGATCGATAAGCCCGTTTACGGTCGCACTTTCCGAGATATCCCCTTGCGCTACGGAGATACGCGCATCCTTCTGCAAGTCCAAACCCTCGAGTACCACATGATCGAACAGCACCATTTTGTCGATTGGCTCGGCCGTTCCGGAGGGCCCTGCAAGCTCGCCCTTCCGCAAAAGCGCATCCGCAAGGCGTCTGCCGATAAATCCGGTTCCGCCCGTTATGATAACTTTCATCGGCCTCCGTCCTCCACTTTGTCGAGATGACTTGCCGCCAATTGCCGATGACAATAAAGTATCGGCGCACCCTGCGGGAAGCTCCCGCGAGTTAATTATTTCACCTAAGACTATCGGATCACCCTATGAAACCAGAAGTCTTGATGACGGGTCCCCTGACCCGCCAGATTAGAGAGGCCTTGTCCGAAGCCTTCCAAGTCTACCGCCTGGACAAGGCGGCGGATAAGGAGGGCTTCCTTAAGGAGATCGGGAGCAGCATCCAGGCCATTGCCACATTCGGCAGTGCCAGCGCCGAGCTGATGGACGCCTTGCCCAATCTGAGAATTATCTCAAGCTGCGGGGTCGGGGTCGATTCGATCGATCTCGCTCATGCGGCGAAGAAAAATATCATCGTCACCAATACGCCGGACGTCCTCAACGACGACGTCGCCAATATGGCCGTCCTGCTCCTGCTGGCGGCAAGCCGCAAGCTGGTCGCCAACGACCGCTATGTGCGCAAAGGAAAATGGGCTGAGTTCGGGGACCCGCCGCTCGCCAATGGAATTCGCGGCCGCACCGTCGGCATTTTGGGCCTCGGACGGATCGGCGGGGATATCGCCAGGAAGCTTGAGGTATTTGGCTGCGATATCGTCTACCATGGCCGCAAACAGCAACCCGACCAGCCCTACCGCTATTTCGGCAATCTGGTCGAGATGGCCCGGGAAAGCGCCTATGTCATCGTCATTTGTCCCGGCGGCAAGGCGACGAACAATATCGTCGGGCGCGAAGCCCTTGATGCGCTCGGCGCCGATGGCACGCTCATCAACGTGGCGCGCGGTTCCGTGGTCGATGAACCGGAATTGGTTGCCGCATTGGTGGAGGGAAGGCTTGGCGGCGCCGCGCTGGACGTTTTCGCCGACGAGCCGAATGTCCCGGAACCCCTGCTGGCGATGGACAATGTGATTTTGCAGCCTCACCAGGGCAGCGCGACAGTCTCAACCAGAAGGGCCATGGGCGATCTGACGGTTGACAACCTCCTCGCCTATTTTGCCGGAAAGCCTGTGCTGACGCCCGTAGGGTAGCCCGAGCCGCGCCCGGCCTTGCGGGCAATTGCCTGAAACCGCCTGATGCCGGAGGAACCCGATGCCAACTCAATTCGACTTCAGCTCTCAATCGGCGATCGTCACCGGCGGCGCGCAGGGCATCGGCCGGGCCATCGCCGAACGTTTGCTCGACGGCGGCGCCAATATCGCTATTTGGGACCGTGACGCCGATCTCGCCGGCAACACAGCCGGCGAGCTCAAGAACCGCGGCCGGGTTATCGCCGTCTCCGTCGATGTTACCGACCCGTCAGCCATTGAGAAGGCGTTCGCCGAGACGGTGGCCGAATTCAAGTCCATTGAAGTGCTGGTCAACAATGCGGGTATCGCCGGACCAAATGCAACATGCTGGAATTACGATCCCGAGGCTTGGAATCAAGTTCTCGACATAAATCTAAACGGTCCGTTTCATTGCTGCCGGGCGGTCGTGCCCCATATGATCGAAAAAGGCTATGGCCGCATCGTGAATATCGCTTCGGTCGCGGGCAAGGAGGGCAATGCGAATGCCTCGGCCTATTCGGTCTCAAAGGCCGGCCTGATCGCATTCACGAAATCCCTCGGCAAGGAGCTGGCGGAATACGATATCAGCGTCAATTGCCTGACGCCCGCCGCGGCGAAGACGGCGATTTTCGAGCAGATGACCCAGGAACATATCGATTTCATGCTGTCCAAAATCCCGCGCGGCCGTTTTGTCCTCGTCGAGGAAGTCGCGGCGCTGGCGGCGTTCGCCGCGTCCAGGGACTGCTCCTTCACGACGGCGGCCGTATTTGACGTTTCCGGGGGACGGGCAACCTACTGAGAAGAGATCATTTTCGGCAGACCGCGCCGCCTGTCCGTCTCAGGTCCCTATGCAATCCTGAGACCCGCCCCGCGCCCGGACGGTTGTCAAGTGCGACAAGCGCCGCCACTCGATCGCGAATCACCGCATATAGTCGAAAGGGCACATACCAGCCTAAAATCCACATAACTGTGGATAGCGCGTATTGCGATACGACAAAACCCTGTTATACGGGCATTATAAATTTTGGAAGTTGGAGTTTTCGAAGTTTGGGCGGCCTTTTAGCCCTAATTTTATCCATTATTCGTGTTTGAAAGCGGCTTCGGTCGCAGTATCAGGTAGGGATGCGTAAGATGAGCGAACACGTTGACGAAGCCATCCGGGCCATGAGCGAGGTTCTGAACTTGATCCGGCGGGTGAGGGCGGATTATCCGGATGCGCCGGCCGAGCAAATTGCCGAGGCCGTGACGCGCGCATATGATGCTCATATCGACGAGGTCGTCGAACGCATTCAGCAGCTGCAACTCCAGTTTGACGAGCTTCAGCAGCACAAGAACGTTGTCGACGCGATGGCAAATATCGTGCGCCTGTCCGATCATCGCCAGAAGCAGCTCAGAGTCGCCGCGGAATAGGTCTGCCGCGGCCGATGGAAGTATTGTTTCTTCCTGCTGGGCAATTCCATTTCGGAATTTTTGGGCTTTGGCGGATCAAATTCTGACTCCCAAAGGCTGATGGGAACCATTTTCCGTACTGCGCCGCGCAGGGGTGTTTCATGTTCTCGCCCCAATGCCTACCTTTGCATGCAAGGTGGCCTTGACCTCAATTGGAAGCATACCTACTATTACGGTACCAGTTGGCTGGATGGCCGCTCCGTTTGTGTCTCGGCGCGTATTTGCCGGCGGAGAGGAAAGTCCGGGCTCCATGGAAACACGGTGCCGGGTAACGCCCGGCGGGGGCG
>CAYWBS010000435.1:0-3668 GCA_964456215.1 uncultured Hyphomicrobiaceae bacterium | reverse complement strand
CGCTGAGTGTCGCTCAATCCATGCCACCATTCCCGGCACGCCTCATAAACATCGGGCGGCATCATTGACTCGACGCCAGCCATGAAACCATTAAGGCCAACACCGGAGTGGCCGGAGGTCAGAACGTCTTTGATATAAGCTCGTACGGCTTTCCGGCGCTCCGCTCGCAGCCGCATCAAGCGCGGCAGCCTCATCTGCATCAAGGCGGCCTAGGATGGCATCGGCCATCTCTTGCGCGGCCTCAAGATCCTCAGGGTCCTCGACATAGGTTGCCACCTCAGTTTCCTCGGCGTCATCGGTCGCCGGAGGATATTTAGTTTTCAACTCGGCAAGTTGTTGTGGCGTAGATTTCGTCTACCGCCGTGACCACTTGTGTAGGCTCGCCGTCTTTCCAATCCTCGCGCCAGATTACGCGGCGACCATGCTTGGTGGTTTCGACAAGGTCCGCACGTTGAGGCGCGGGGCTTCGTGCGGGAAAGTCCCTGACTAAATCGGCGGTGCCAGCGGGGTCCACGAAGTTCCAATCGGGCCGCTCTGTTAGTTCCCTCCCCATTACGCGACCCTGCTTGGGTATTGCCGCGCCAGTTCTGCTTTAGCTGCCGCAACGGTCGGCCAGGTCTTGGTGTCCATGCGAACATCATCAGCCGCGCGGTAGTGCGCCCAACCACCATCAATAACCGGATCTCATAAACGCCATCCGTATAGGGAATGCGGTCACGGTCTTTCTTAGTCACCTTGCGGATATCAATGAAACTCGCACCCGCATGGTCGGCATGGTCGACAACGGCATAAACCCACATGCCGAACCACCTCGCTTCAATTTTGTCATCTTCGACTAGGCTCTTGCCGGTGCGGTCGGCCTGTACGTTTCGCCAAATCGATGGGTTATTGAACGCGTCATCAAGCGTAACGTCATCAGGCATTTCCACGACAACCGTTTTGTATACGAAGCCGGGCTCTTGAACTGTTACGCTTGAAGGCTTAATCGGTTTTGGACCGACTTCTTTTATCTCTGGGTTTTTGACTGCTTTAGTCATCTTCACTTTCCTTTGTTAGCGCCTCAAGCTGGGGGCGCATGGTTTCAACCTCGGCCTCGGCCCAATCGGTTTCTTTGCTGTAAATGCCGCCGACGCCACGAAAGCCAAGGCCGCCCAGTTGCGCCTTGTGCGGTGATACCTTAGCCAGCGCTTCCGCAAGCCTGCCTCCGAGTCGAGATTCAACCGAACCCGGCGCGAGTCCTGTCGGCACAAAGTTATCGAGTTGGCTGGAGTAAGTGCGGACGGCGGCGGAACTCTGCAATATCTCGGTAATGGCGTCGACTAGCGCTTGCGCAAGGGAAAAAAGTCGCGTCTGGCTTCGGGGGTCAATAGCCTCCAGCCGACCTCTCTCCCTGGTCCCTATCCCCTCCTTCGGGGGGCTATTCACTGTCTAGGAGTTGGACGTAAGGGCGGCCCGGTTTCGGATTTTTATGCTAAGCGTGAGGACTCATCCTCCCCAGCACCATGAAAGCGCCCGCCCAGAAACCGGGCGATCCGCCTGCCCACTATTTGAGCCTCACGCTCGGTCAGTGGAGCAATCGCAATCATCCCACCGCCTGCCCAAAATTCCCAAGTCCTATGATCGGGCCGGTAGCACGCAAAGACTGGTTTTTCTGTGAAAATGCCTGCCATAACCCTTTTCCTGACTAGTGGTGAAAAGGGTCTACGCGGCTTCGCCATTGATCGAGCCGCCAACCAGCGCCTTGAGCGAAGCCCAAGTCACGGCGACTTTTCGAACGCCAATGTGGATTAGTTCGAGTTGGCCGCGACTGACCAGATCATCAACATGATCAATCGAGCAGTCGAGCAGCTCTGAGGCAGTCTTGCGTGAAACCGCAAGGGGTTCATGGGGGGAATTTGATTCGCTCAATTTTTTATACTCCGCTTAAAGCTGGGACCCCCCGCCTATCAGGGGATCTTGAGCGACCGGATTTTGTTAACCCGTCCAGTCTCTAAGCGGTACTTCCCGCAAGAGGAGCGGGCGACAAAACCTGTCGCAGTTGCTCCTCTCAGTGGAATTGAAGGTTACTTAGGTGATTTGGTGAGTCGGCGCAAGGCCGGTGGCGTGCTTTTTAAGTGGCGTGACGTTGGCACCTGAGGCTTGGGCAAGAAGCACGGCGAGGTGATTGGCCCAAGTCTCGAAAGCCTTGCGCTTCTCATCGGCATAGACGGCTTTGTTATAGATTCCTGCCACGCCCGCCTTGTGGCCCGATACATGGTTTAGACAAGCCTCGACTATATGCGGCTGCACACCGATCTCGGCCATGCCAGTGGCCACGGTTCTGCGAATATCGCGTAACTGCCAGGGCTTCACGCCTTTGAGTTTGGCGTCTAGCTCGGCCTTGGCCTTAGACCAGCCAGAGAAGCCGGTACCGTGTCTGCCGAAAACATGGCCTTCAGTACCATCCTTGAAGCGCTCCGCAATGAGATCAAAGGCGGGTTGGGACAAAGGAAGGTCGAAGGCACGCCTGTTCTTTGCCCGCTCGGCGGGAAGCCTGATGAGGCGGTCAGCACCGTCAACCTCAGACCAGTTCAAGTCTGCAATCTCGTCTCTGCGAGCGCCCGTGTAGAACAGCAGTTTAACGATGACGCCATAGTCATTGTCGGGCAGCGCCGACCAAATGGCAGCGATCTCATCCTTATTTAGAACCCGGTCCCGCTCGGTCTTACCCGCATAGGTGTTAGTGGCAATCGTTGGGTTGGCGTCGATCAAACCTTCCTTGACCGCCCAAGCGAACATTGCCGACAGGGCCGCTCTGGCCCGGTCAGCAGACACGGCACCGCTTTTCTCCGCGATAGTCGATAGGACCGAGGCGACCTCGCGCCGGGTGACGGCTTCGATCTTGAGGCCATGGAGGCGCTTGCAGCGATCCATCAGATAAAGATTTGTGGAATACAGACTCGAAGGCCGCAAGCGGTCCCTCTGATAGTTGACGAAGCGCTCGGCAATAGCCCCGAAGGTTTCAGCCGCCGTCGCCCGCGCGGTGTCCTTCTCGCCTTGTGGATCTTGCCCAAGGCCGACCCTACCAAGCAACCTCTTGGCCTCCTTGCGGGCGGGGTCAACGTGAAGCTTCTTGGTCGAGCCGAGCGTCATGCGTCGGCTCTTGGTGCCGACCTTGTATTGCACGACATAGACCCGAGACCCGCCCTCGCGGATACGAAGCCCGAAGCCGGGGAGATCATCATCCCATTCGATGTGGTCCGTCTTCCCAGCGGGCAGTTTTACCTTGTCGATATTGGACTGCTTGAGCTTCATTGAAGAGGTCTTCTGGGAAGCCTATGGGAAGATTGCGAAGGCACTTTCCTACCCTCTCCCGCCATTTGCGTCAAGGGGTCTGGGAAATATCACGGTGTATTGTCGGTTATGTGAGGGGGCCTGGGAAGGTAGGAGAAGGCCAGTATTTCTACTGTGGATCAAGAGGTCGGTGATTCGAATTCACCCGGCGGTACCAGCTCCGAACGATGCGGTTCGCGGGCCGGCCCTTCAGGTTCGCAAGGCGGCCAGCAAAACCGGCTATCGTCAGCACAAAGCACGGCCGTCGCGTCGTAACGGAAGTTAGCAGCGAAACTGGGGAAGCAGTCTAGCGCGGCAAGGCCCAAGCCGGCGCTGGCTTGTCGACGCCGGGTGCC
>CAYWBS010000434.1:0-3675 GCA_964456215.1 uncultured Hyphomicrobiaceae bacterium | reverse complement strand
CTAAAACGTTATCAAAAATATTCTTCGCCAGGCGCATAATCCCGCTTGCCAAGAGAACGGTTCCGGCTTTACATCTGCGGTCGCGCCGCCCCCACGCAGCGGGGCAGCGCCACATGGTGTTGCTGCGATTGAGACGTTAGCAATGTCAAAACTTCCTACAAGAAACGTGAACAGTCTGCCGGACATCATCAATGTGACGCTCGGCTGCTGGCTTTTCCTTTCGCCCTTTTTTCTGTCGCATTTTGAGGAAATGACGTCGTCGCTGAATGCCTATATCGTCGGCGCAACAATCGCTGTCATGGCGGCGCATGCAAAAGAAGGGTTTCACTCCATCGTCGAAGTCGTTGTCGGGCTGGCCGCCATATGGCTGGTGATCTCGCCCTGGGCGCTCGGCTTTAGCACGCTGACCGACTTGGGTACAATCAACGCCGTGATCACCGGGCTTGTCGGGCTCGCGGTCGCCGCCTGGTCGGCTTTGACTTACCACGACCCAATAGTGCCGGAAGCGGTCTGACGTTTTCGCGACCCTGGAGCATGTTTGCCGAGTTTAATTGAGCAAATATGTTTTGACCTTTTTGGTAGATCGCGAGCCTTTCGCAAAACCGGTTTTCATCCCTGTTCCGTCATCCCCGCCAGCACCGAATGCCGGCACGGCGGTCCCGCCCGGTTGGTGAGATGAAGTCCCGCCCCTTGAAGGGGCAGCGCGGAGCGCCGAAAGATCGCGTTCCGAATTTTTAAGGGCAACCTCTCGGCGCCCCGCGCGCGGCGTCTTTTCGAACATTCTCGCCCGGCATCTTCACCGCTCAATCGCGGCTGTAGCTTTCCGGCGCGGAGGGCGTAGTGCCTCCGGGTCCGGGACGACACGCCCGGGGTGGCAAGGCCGTTAGGCTTACCAGCGCAGGCGCCGCGCCCTTCCCACATTCGGCAGTCGGTCTGCAGCACGCGCCCCAACGGGAAGGGATGCATATGAGTGTAAGAGAGGAAAAATAAGCGGGGATAAGTCTGAGCTGGCAGGGTTAATGGTTCGCCTCTTCGTCATTCCACTTTCTCCCGTCTTTCCACGCATTCTCCGTCATTCCCGCCACCTCCCGTCTTTCCCGCCACCTCTCGTGATTCCCGCTACCTCTCGTCATTCCCCGCGAAGGCAGGAATCCAAATGTGGACCTCAACCAATAATGTCGATGCGATTAAGTAACGGGGCATTATGGCGCCGTCATTCCGGCGAAAGCCGGAATCCAAAAAGCGGCATACGGAGAGTCACAAACTGGGTCCCGGCTCGCGCGCTCGGGACTCGCCCCGCACCAGGACGGAACGTCCGGGCCTGCGCTTGGCCGGGATGACGACGGTGGGAAGGAGCGTGGTCGAGAAATCAGCTTCGCTGCTGCGCCCGACACCCTCACCACCGTCATCCCCGAAAATATGCGGCCCCGGTGGCACAGTGGCGTTCTGCGATACCCCGCATATTTGTCGGGGACCCATGAACACCGGCGCCGAGGCGGCATTAGGCGGGACGGCCCAGCGCTCATCTCGCGGAGCAACCTCTCAGCATTCAAACGGAGAACACAGCGCCGGGCGGGATTACAAATCCCGCCCGTAATGTTCATGCCGTAGCGACGCGGCGCAAACATGCTATTGCCGATTGATCCGGAAATGCTGGACTGATCATGCAAACGGGGTTACAAACCCCGTCTGGCAAGGGAACACGGTTGCCGGGGGATGACGACCAGTGGAACGAATGGCGCAGCATGTTTAGCAGACATTGTGAGAGTAGAAGTGAGGATGAACAGCCCAACCCGTTTCATTATTGCACCGGACTCTTGCTATTTTTGCTCACTGGAGCCCAGTGCGTCGGTTCCCATGAAAGCAATTTTTGAGCACCAGTTTCAAGCTCCGGATCAACCCCCAAGCTCAATCGTCCAGTGAGTGGCACCATTGAACGGTTTCTTCCGACGTACCCAGTTTCACGCGAATCCGAGAACCGTCCTTTGGGGCAGTCTCTATTGAATGCCATTGGTCCATAATCAACTCCGAGATGAAATTTGTCCTTTTGCAGGGTATTGTAAGTCGTATTTCCGATACTCGTTGATTCGCCCGCATACAGCAAATGATCGATCCTGCATCGTTCACGCCATAGCAACCACAGCAATAACGTGCTAATGCCGATTAGTCCGGAGACGCTGGTTTGATTATCGAGACTGGGTTGCAAACTCGGTCTGGCCAGGATGCCCAATAACCATGCCCACCATCACCTCCTACCACGCCCACATTTATTTCAACGCCGCGACCGTCGCTCAAGCACGCAAACTTTGCGAAAACTGTCGCGAGACATTCGGCGTGGAGATGGGACGCGTGCATGAAAAGCTGGTCGGGCCGCATCCGGACTGGAGCTGCCAGCTTGTCTTTCCGCCGGAGAAGTTCGCCGACGTCGTGTCGTGGCTGGCGCTGAACCGCGCAGGCCTCGTGATGCTCGTTCACCCGGAAACGGGAGACGCCTTGAGGGACCACACCGACTACGCCATGTGGATGGGCGCCGTCAGACCGCTTGATCTTTCGGTTTTGTCCGAGGACTGAAATGGACCGCACTCCACGGCGCGAATGCACAGCAGGGAGGGTAGGATGGGCTGATCGGAAATCAACAGCGGTTCACTCTCACGTGCCGGGCGGGATTTGCAGTCCCAGCCGCACCGTTCGTACGGCGGAGCGGCAAACAAATCACGCGGACGGGCTTACAAACCCCATCCGGCGGGGGCAAGGCCCACAAGGTCCGCCATCATCGCTTGCATCGGAAAGCTGATGTCGATCCTCAACGCCCTCATGAGGACCGGACGCCCCTTCGATCCCAGGTTCGCACTATGACAAACAACACGGTTACTCCGGGCTGAAACGCCCTCAATCCGACGCTCCACCCTGCATCAGCTATTGGCCATCACTACCAAAATGCGCCGGATGCGCCGACAGCGACGGTCACCAGCCCCAGCACCAGGTTCGTCCCGACAATCCGGCGGATGGTGTTCAGATGTCCGGCCGCGCCCTCCCAGTCCGAGGCAGCTATGGCGCCGCGAAATCGTCCATAGGGTACAGAGTAGAGAAAGACAAACAGCCCCATCATGACAATGCCGAGCAGGTGCATGAGATGAATATGCACGCCCGATGCGCCAAAGCCGCCATAGACATTGAACACCACGAAATAACCGGTCGCAAGGAGCAGAAGGATAATGGCCCAGACCCAGACAAAGAAACGCTCAAAAACAGCGCTCCAAAGCTGAAGCCGCGCCGGCACTTCAAAGGAGGCGAGCGAGGGACGCAGCACCACATAGGCGAAGAACAATCCGCCGACCCAGATCACGGCGCCGAGCGCGTGCAGCGCGATGGCGATGGCGGAGACTCCCATCTCCCCGTCACTCGCCGGCAGTCGGATTCGGCTTCGCCCGAGCCCGCTCCACCTTGCCGGCCTCCACATAAACCTCCGCGCCCATCTCGCGGAATTTTTCGCTCATCTCGGCCATGCCCTGCTCCTTGTCGTTGAGTTTGGCAGCGTGGTCGCGGACCTGCTGGGTGATCTCCATGGAGCAGAATTTCGGTCCGCACATGGAGCAGAAATGCGCCACCTTGTGAGCGTCCTTCGGCAGCGTCTCGTCGTGGAAGCTTTGCGCCGTGTCGGGATCGAGCGACAAG
>CAYWBS010000433.1:0-3677 GCA_964456215.1 uncultured Hyphomicrobiaceae bacterium | reverse complement strand
CGTGAGATTGCCGCGCGCGTCGTATTTGCCGCGCCAGCCGGCATTACCGTCTTTATGGAGAGTAGGCTCGCCGTCTATGCCCAAATAGGCGGCTTCAATGCGGTTGCCGCGCGAATCGTATTTCGAGCGGTAAATGGCGTTTCCGTCCTTATGCAGGACCGGTCTGCCATCTGTGCCGAAATAGGCAATCTCGGTCCGGTTCCCGCGGTCATCGTATTTCGCCCGCCAACTCGCATATCCGTCCGCGTATAATGTCGGGGCATTATTGGCGTCCAGGAAGGAGACCCGTATTTTCTGCCCCCGATCATCATATTCCGACAGCCGGGTGGCAAAACCGGATTTAAGCATAACCGGTTTGCCGTCAATGCCGAAATAGGTGAGTTCTATTTCGTTTCCGCGGGCATCGTAACGGGTTCGCCAGCCGGCATTGCCATCCCTATGCAGCGTCGGCTTGCCGTCGACGCCGAAATAGGCCACTTCAGTCTGATTTCCCCGCAGGTCGTACTTTTTGCGTAATGTCGCGTATCCCGCTTTCAAGAGAACGGGTTTGCCATCGATGCCGAAATAGGTCGTCTCGATATGATTTCCGTGGCTGTCATATTTTGCGCGCCAACCCGCATTTCCGTCCTGGTGAAGGGCCGGCTTGCCATCGATTTCAAAATAAGCGTATTCGGTCGTGTTGCCGGAGTTGTCATACTTGATCTTGAATAACGCGAATCCCGTGTTGATGGCCGTCGGACCGCCGTCGAGTCCGAAATAGCGGAATTCCGTTTGCCGTCCCTGGGAATCGTAGTCAGCCCGCCAGCCGGCGTTGCCATCCTTGTGCAGCGTCGGTTTCCCGTCGACGTCCAGGAAAGCGCGTTCGATCAGATTGCCGCGCTTGTCATACTTGGCCTTTTCCATGGAGTAGCCGGCCAGGTTTACCGTCGGTTTGCCATCGACGCCGATAACCGTCACCAGCGATTTCAGGCCGTGCTCGTCATATTCGGTGCGCCGCTTGTGCCAGCCGGATTTATGCACGGCCGGCCCACCCGCGGCGTCGAGATAGCTGAGGTCCGTCAAATTGCCGAATTTGTCGTACCGCCCATCAAAATACGCAAATCCGTTCGGGCCATTAAAGGGCTGGCCATTGGCGCCGTGCAGAGTGTGGCGGACCATGTTGAAATGGTCGTCATATTTGAAGGTTACAAATCTGAGACCGCTTTTGAGGGTGATTTCCTCGCCGCCCGGTCCGATTTCGGCCATCCGCAGAATGAGCCCCTCGGGAGAATAGGAAATCCGTTGGCCGAAGCTGCCTTCCGCGTTTCGCGTCGGGGCGTTCCAGGGATTGCGGTAATTGATGACCGTCGCCCAGCCATTGGCGTCAAATGTGATGGCGTGGCGCGTAATCTCGGTCCTGGAACCGCCGCGGCTTTTTCCGGTATCCGTTGGATCGAATGTCAGCTCATGGCTCGCGGACTGTGTTACGCTCTGGCTTCCTTTTTTGAATTCGATCGTGTTCTTGTCGACAAAGACTTTTTCGTGAAGGAGATTGTTGACTTCGGTATAGACGTCGATCTTGAAGGGCCGCGCCTTTCTCTCGTCGTCGACATAGGAAACGACCCAGCGGGCTTCCCCCATACTGTTTTCGACGAGGCCGCCGAGGCTGTTCTCCAGGCGGACCTCGATAACCCTGCCGCCTTTTCGCAGGACCTTATAGCTTTCCGACCGCCGGCTGCGGGTAGCGCTGTCAATCTCTCCCAGCCCTTCCGGCAATCCCCATCGCCAGACAAGCTGGCGGTAATAGCTGGCTTTTGTCCGCGTCGTATCCCACCAAAACGTACCGGCGAGAATGGCAATCATGAGAACGGAGGCGGCGCTTGCCGCCCAGCCGATCATGCGCCTTCGTTCCCGTTCGCGGTCCCGCTGGCGTAAATCATCGAATTTGCAGCCCAGGATGCAGGCGACGAGGCGCAGCAGGGCATATTGCTTGAGTTTGCGGCCGGAGGTTCCTTTGCGCGGCCGGACATCCGCCGCCAGCGGCTCAATGTCTCGCGTTTCGACGGTCGTGGTGCCGTCCGGCTGTTGGACCTCGACGACTTCCTTGAGGAGCGGTTCGGGAAAGGAATCGCTCGGCTCACCTTCCGTCAGAAGGGCCAGGATCCGGTGGCCGCGGCCGAGTTCCTGGAAATATTCAATCTCGCGTTGCACCCAGTTTGACCGGGGCGTGTATGGCGAGCAGACGACGATGAGGTAGCGTGAGGCGACAAGCGCGTCCTTGATCTGATCGTTGAGGTCGGAAGAGGCGGGAACCTCGTCCTCGTCACGAAAGACCTTGCCCAATTTCGGCGGATGGCCCTTGGCCTGAAGGGCCTTTGGAATCTGATATTCCTCAAGGGCGTTTATGAGCCATTCAGCCCACTGTCGATCACGCGCTACATGACGGTAGCTGATGAAAGCGTCATATTCGTAATTGGCGTCTTCGGTTTCTGACGGATCAATAGTCATGGAGGATCTCTCGTTGCGCGGGGCTGGCAAAAGCTACATGTCTTAACCATAGGTGGGCCAGGAACACAATCGGGCACCATAATAGTCCACCAGGCTGCTCGTTCAAACTGCATCATTTTGCAATTCAGACTAAAAACGCTTTATTGCGGTGGCGCTTGTGGATCGCTTTACCGCGCCGGCACCATTCAGAATAGTGCGCGCCCCCTATTCTTTGGCGGCAAGGGGCGGGTCCCGAATGGCGATTGCGGCGCGGAACATGGGTGGAGAACCATTGCCGGAGCCCGGGTTCAATAATGTGGAATGCTGAGACGATCCCCATAATTGTTGTTGCTTTTCTGCTCGGCGGAATTGCGAAGGGTGTAACCGGACTCGGCCTGCCGATCGTCGTTCTGACGATTCTGGCGGCTACGGTCGGTTTGAAGGAAGCAATGGGGCTTTTGATCGTTCCCGGTGTGATTGCAAACATTTGGCAGGCATTGGCCGGCGGCGCATTCTTGCTGATACTGCAGCGTATGTGGCCGCTTCTCGTCGCATCGGTTCTTGGAATCTGGTGTGGTGTGCAAATCCTTGCGCTCGCCGACCCAAGGGTCCTGATCGCGATCTTAGGCCTGATTTTGTTTGTTTATTCCGTCGTCAGCCTGATCAGCCCGCAAATTTCACCACCTGGCGCGGAACTGGAGAAGTGGCTTTCGCCGGTCATGGGGGCGATTGCCGGGTTTGTTTTTGGCCTGACGGGGTCATACATGGTTCCAGGCGTGCTCTACATTCAATCACTCGGCCTTTCCCGCCATTTGTTCGTGCAGATGCTCGGCATTACGTTCTGCATCATTATGATTTCCCTCGGAATTTTCATGGCAGGAAATCAGCTCATGCCGCTGGAAACGGCTTTGATCTCCGCGGCCGGACTCGTTCCGACTTCGCTCGGAATGATATTGGGACAGCGTCTCCGCCATCGCATGTCGGAGCATGTGTTTCGCTTGGTGCTCTTCCTCGCCCTCATAGCCGCGGGCATCTATATGATGGTGCGGGCGATGTTCTGAGCGCAGCCTGCTCGCGGAGAGCCGCCTGCGGTCAATTCATTCTGCAAGAAATTCGGGGACGTTAGGTCTTGATTGTTTCGCTGCCGCCGTGAATTGGCATATCCACCCGATTATTACTTCGGCGAAACGGCAATTCCCCAGGGGAACCTG
>CAYWBS010000432.1:0-3680 GCA_964456215.1 uncultured Hyphomicrobiaceae bacterium | reverse complement strand
CTTTGGCGATGATCTACATCATTCTCGCCTGGGTTTTCGAAAGCTACGCCAAGCCGGTTGCGGTGATGGCCATTATTCCCTTCGGCGTTGTCGGCGCGGTTCTCGGCCATATGGCCATGGGCTTTCACCTCACGATTATCAGCATGATCGGTCTGCTCGGCTTGAGCGGTATCCTCGTCAACGACTCGATCATTTTGATGAGTCAGATTCGCCGCCGGCTGGAGGAGGGCGATTCGTCGGCGGAAGCCGCGATCGGTGCCTCCCAAGACCGGCTCAGGGCCGTGGTCTTGACGTCGCTCACGACGATCGGCGGATTGTTTCCGCTGCTCTTCGAGACGAGCCGCCAGGCCCAGTTCCTGATCCCGATGGCAATCACGCTCGTCTTTGGATTGGCCGCCGCGACAATCCTCGTCCTCGTGCTCGTTCCCGCCCTGGTTGGTGTCGGTGGCGATATCGGCAGGTTGGCGAGTGCACTCGCGCGGTTTTATCGATCGCCGGAGCACACCAAGCTGACCGCGGGGGAGTAGCCGGCAGTCCACGGGGCGATCTCGAGAATCTCATCTTAGTCGCGCCAGAAACCCGGCACGAACAGCACCAATACCGTCAAGAGTTCCAGCCGGCCGAGCAGCATTGTGAAAGACAAGAGCCATTTGGCGGTTTCTGGAATGTTGGCGAAATTGCCGGAAGGACCCACCATCCTGCCCAATCCGGGCCCCACATTCGCGAGTGCGCTGGCGACCGAGGACATGGCTGTCACCGCATCGAGGCCGGTCATTTCAACCAAAAGCGACAAGACGAAAAAACTGGTAACGAACATGAAGAAAAAACTCATCACAGAGCTGACAACGGTATCCGACATCGCGCGTCTGTTAAACGTGGCGGCGAACATGCCGTTCGGGTAAATCAGTGTTTTGACTCTGTGCTGGATTGCCGCGAATACGATTTGGAATCGGAATATTTTCATACCGCAGGAGGTCGAGCCGCTACAGCCGCCGATAAACATGACAAAAAACATAAATACCCCGGCGAAAGGGCTCCAGGCATCATAGTCATTGGAGACGAAGCCTGTCCCCGTCATCAGGGAAATGACGTTGAATGCCGAGTGACGGAGCGCCTCAATCACTCCTTCTTCCGACGTAAAGTGACGGTGCGTCGCCAGGAGCAAAGAGAAAACTGCGATTGCCGCAAGAAATCCTCTCACCTGCTGGTCACGGAATAATTGCTTTGGACCGCCTCGCGTCGCCTTCAAATAAAGTAAGAATGGGAGGCTGCCGGCTACCATGCCAGCCATACCAACAAAATCGATCGCTATATTATTGAAATGCATGAACGAATTGTCATACGGCGAATAGCCACCCGTCGCGATTGTCGTCATGGCGTGGTTGAGCGCGTCGAAAAGGCTCATTCCGGCCAGTTGGTAGCCAATGGTGCATGCGAATGTAAAAACAAGATAAATGACGATGAGGGACCCTGATATCTGCGTGGCGCGCGGCAAGATTTTCTCGGCAGTGTCGAAAGCTTCCACTTTGAAGAGCTGCATGCCGCCGACTTTCAGCATCGGCAGAATGGAGATGGCCATGACGATGATGCCAACGCCGCCAAGCCATTGCAGGAGCGAGCGCCAAAGCACGATTCCTGGCGGTGCATGGTCCAGTCCGACAATGACCGTTGCGCCGGTCGTCGTAAGTCCGGACATGGATTCAAAAAAGGCATCCGTATAGCTGAGGTTCGGCGTTGACCATAGGAAGGGCAGCGCGCCAAAGGCCGCGAGCGCGAGCCACGAGAGGACCGTCAGGACAAAAGCACCGCGTGTGGTCAACTCGTAAGCATGGCCGCGCGTTGCCAGCGCCATGGCATTGCCGGCGAAGAGCGTGATCATCGCCGCCACGACGAAAGTCAGCCAATCCGGATTGCCAACGCTCAGATCGTAAAGTGCCGGGAGAATCATGGCGCAGCCGAGCGTCGATAACAGAATACCGACAATGAGCACCACCAGCCTGAAATCGATCATACGAATATCCCGAATCACGGAACCGTGCGCCCGGGATAATCAGGCAAAGCGATGGGAGCGTCTAGATCCGGATGCGAACTTTTCGATATTCCGCCCGCGCCACTCGGACCGAGGAGGCCGGAGCTGCCACGTTTTAGGCCCCTTGTTGAAGCGGACTATTGATCGCACGCATTGCAGTAATAACAATCGTGCCTGGCCACGCATGCCGGGAGGTGAATTCCGACGAATAAGGGCTGGCGAAAGCCTCATTTGCCTCGAAAACACCCGATTGGGGGTGAACAAGGGTTGCTTTATTGACAGTGCTATTCCAACGGCGCAAAGTTGCAGCGCCATCCGGCCTTAGCCAAAGCAGATTGTCGGGAGAAATGACAGCCAGGCCGGGGGAAAGGGAGGAAATAATGACCCATTTCAAACGGGCTGGTTCAATCGCCGGCGCCGTCGTGCTGACGTTATCGTTTTCGTGCGCGTCCTGGTCGCAGGAGGTCAAGCAGACCGGTACGACGAAAATGAAAGACGCGCCTGCGAAATCCGTGTCGCACAAGGAACTCAGTGCGGCGGCATCGAGTTCCGCGAATTTTCTTCATACCAACGGCAATTACAATCAGACGCGCTACTTTCCGGCCGATCAGATCAATACATCCAATGTCGGCGAGCTTCGTCCCGCCTGGATCTTCCAGACGGAAGTGAAGGAGTCGATGGAGACGTCGCCGATCATTGTTGACGGCGTAATGTATGTTACGACATCGTTCAGCCACGTCTATGCGCTCGACGCCAAGACGGGCGAAATGTATTGGCACTACAAGCACAAGATGGGTCCGGTTACGACATTCTGTTGCGGTCCCAATAATCGCGGGGCGGCCATCTATGAGGACAAGGTCTATATCGGAACGCTCGATGCCCAGCTTGTCGCGCTCGACGCCAAAACGGGCAGCTTGTTGTGGACGGCCCAGGTCGGCGATCCAGAACTTGGCTACAGCGAGACCATGGCGCCGACTGCCGTAGACGGCAAAATCCTGATCGGCACCAATGGCGGCGAATACGGCATTCGGGGCTTCGTGAAGGCCTACGATGCCAATAGCGGCAAGCTGCTGTGGACTTTCCATACGATCCCGGAAAATTCCGTCGGCGTTTGGGAGAAGAAGGACGCCACGGGCCGCGACATGCTGCGCGATATCGCGGCGGAAAAGGCTGCGCTGAAAAAAATGGGCGATCCATACACGACGCTTGGCGGCGGCGTATGGCAGAACCCGGCCGTCGACCTTGAGAACAAGCGCATCTATTTCGTTGTCGGCAATCCGTCGCCGGATCTCGACGGATCGATCCGTCCGGGCGACAATCTATATACGGATTCCCTCGTTTCCGTTGAACTGGATACCGGAAAATATGTCTGCCACTTCCAATATATTGCCCATGACGTTTGGGATTTGGACGCCGTGAGCCCGCCAATTCTGGTTGACGTAAAGGACAAGGACGGCAAGACCATCCCAGGTGTCATTCACGGCGGCAAGACCGGACATATCTACGTGAATAAGCGCGATGATTGCAGCCTGATCAGGTTTTCAGAAGCAATGGTCCCTCAGGAGAACATGTGGACCCTTCCGACCAAGGAAGGCGCGCGCATGCTGCCGGGCGCCAATGGCGGCGTGGAGTAGTCGCCGATGGCGGTCAA
>CAYWBS010000431.1:0-3682 GCA_964456215.1 uncultured Hyphomicrobiaceae bacterium | reverse complement strand
GCAAAAGCAGCCTGATCAAAACCCAACTCACCTGCGGTCTTCACCGGATGCGTACGTATCTCCTCCATTCATCCAGAACCTGTGATGCCACGCACTTATGGCTTCAAGGGGTTCAAAGGCTTCAAAGGCCGCCCGCAAGTCAGGGGCTTCAAGGGTCTGAAAGGCTACGATGGCTTCAAAGGTTTCAAAGGCTATAGAGGCTTCAAGGGCTTCAAACACTAACAAGCACGCGTAGCCCGGATGAGCGGAGCGAAATCCGGGGACCTCGCCGCGTCGCTCCCGCATCTCGCTTCGCTCATGCGGCCTACGATTCGCCGGATCGGGTTTCAAACCCAGCCCGGCGCGAGTGGGGTGGACCATCCAGGCTTGCGCTCACCCCCCACCCTTTCCGCCGGATGCCTTGCCCGGACAGGTCCTCGCAAGATCATGGCGGAAAGCCCTCCCGCGTTGGGGGAGGGATTGTTTCGCGAGCGCCGGGCGGCGTTTTCCTCCGTCATCACCGGGTCTATCGCCCGGTGATCCGATAAAGAGACGGCGTGAGGCTCAGCAAGCGTAGCCCGGATGAGCGGAGCGAAATCCGGGGATCTCGCCGCGTCGCTCCCGCATCTCGCTTCGCTCATGCGGCCTACCATTCGCCGGGCGGGGTTTCAAACCCAGCCCGGCACGTTCATGTCCGGGCCGGAATGCGGGCCATGTGTTGCATGAACATTGCGGGCGGGGTGCAAACCACTGCTGTCCGGGGACGTACCAATGCACCTTAAAGCATTCAATCGCGTTCATAAATTTGATGTTTTTTGGCCATACGAAAGCTGCATTTTGAGCCCCAATCATCTTTTGCTCCCATTGAGGAGATTCGCTTGGAGGAGAAGAACATGAACAAGATTCTTGTTGCCCTTTCACTGGCGGCTTTTGCACTGACATCGACGGCGCCAGCCTATGCCGCTGACAAAAAAGCTGAAATGAAAGAATGTACGCCTGTGAAGAAGGGCTATCACCAGGACGCAAAAGGCAAGTGCGTAAAAGACGCCAAAATGAAGAAAATGAAATAAAGTCATTCTCTCGTTATTATATAAACGGCGCGCCAAATCTGGCTCGCCGTTTATCTATCAAATCTTCTCCAGGCACGTAGTGCCGGAGGTTCCCGCACGCCGGCACGGGGCTTAGTGTGGCGCGGCCAGCGTCGGGCGCGCATGCGCCGTATTTGCTTTCGGCCGCAAGCGGTCATGCGGCATCAGTCGCTTTCGCCGATCCACACCTCTTCGATCCATGACGCGATGCTCGGCCATCGTTCGTCAGACGGGCCGTTGTGACTCCAAAACACCACCTCGCCGGACCGGGCAACGCAATAGAAATCCGCGTTGTCTTCGCATATCGGGATCAAGTCTGCCGGAACGCCCCACTCGCGCGCACTCGCCAAAACATTCGCGAAGTGTGTATGTGCCTCCGGACGCGTTACCGTAACCGGCTCCAGCGCATCAAACACGACATCGCTGGCTTCAAGAAGGTAACGTCGGAAGTCGGGTGGAAATGAGATGTTGGCGCTGGCCTCGATCGCCCGGACCTCCTCTTCACTCGGTAGCCGCATGGGATTGGGAACGGGTTCGTTCCGTGCCCGCAATTGCGGTATTATGGTGTCCATGTCGGCCATCGGCAGGTGCTTTCTCAAATTCAAGAATGTTGCAAATACTGCGAACCGCGGCGAAGTGCAAATACCGCGTTCGGGTCGAAATTCGCCGCCGGAGACGCAGCATCCGATGTTCCGGCGATCTGCAACAGGGCGGACTGAAACCGCGCTTCGCGGGGCGAGGTGTTTCAAAAGACCGGTGCGGGATCTGACATCCGAGCGCTCTTTGTGCTAGTGTCGTAAACCACCGGTCGGGCCAATCAAGTGTTGTCGGTTCACGTTCTGAAACCGTTATCCATGGGCTTGCGTCGTTTCATAAGGCGCCTGTTGCGGCGCGATGAGCCTTTCGGCCAAGGGTTCAGTGCTCTGGACGTCTATTCCGGCGGCGACCACGGCCGGGCCATGAAGATTTTCACAAAAGCGATCGACAACCCCGGACAGGTGCCGCCGGAAGAGATGCCCATGGTCTATTATCTGCGCGCGCGCATTCACGGCATTGGGGGCCGGATCGACCAGGCCATTGACGACTACGGCAAAGCCATCGAGCTTGACCCGGCCTATGCCGGCGCCTACTCCGCGCGTGGCAACCTCTATTTTGGCAAGGGTCTTGACGAGCTGGCGAGAGCCGACTTCGACGACGCCATCAGGTATGATCCCGATGCGCCAGCGGCGTATCACGGGCGTGGCGCCGTATGTCTGAAAAATAATCTGCTCGACCAAGCCATTGCCGATTTTACCCGGGCGATCGAACGCCATCATGAAGGAGCGGACACCTACGCCTATCGCGCCAACGCGTATGGACAAAAGAAGCTTTGGAATGAGTGCATCGCCGATTACGACCAGGCCCTGGCGCGCGAACCAGGATGCGCCGAGTGGCACTATTTCCGTGGCCTGGCCCGGGAATTGGCGGGCGCCGGCGAGGCAGCGGTCGCGGACTATCGGAAGGCGCTCGAAATCGACCCCGGTTACGATGCCGCCAGGGAGGCGGTGCAGCGGCTCGGGGTGTCGCGATAAGCGTTTGACCCGGCCGCTCGTCCGCTCCGTCGTCATCACCGCGCGCAGCCGCGCCGTTGCGCCAGCCGGGCGATGGCGATCATTTCCGGGCGGTAGGAGAAATGCATGGTGTCATAGTGGTACCACTTGCCGCCCCAGATAAAGCCGTGACGCTCGAAGACCTCGACGATCTTCATCGGAATGCGGTTGCTGACGTGCGCCACCGCCCCCGGCCCGGCCCCGGACCACAGCCAGTAGGCGGCATATTTGGTGTTGATGTCGATGGCCGAGGCGAAATCGTGCTGGCTGAGCCGTTTCGTCCCCGCGACGGCGCGCCAATGGAAGGTTCCGGCCGGCCTGTCGAAATATTTCCGCAAGTCCGGCGCCAGCGCCGCCAACTCGTCGCGCACGCGTGCAAGAGCCGCCGCCGCGCCGGCGACCTTCGTGAAGCGGAGGGACCGGCCGAACCAGTCGATGACGGCAAGGTTTTCGATGACCGCCTCTTTGCTTCGCCCGAAGATCTCACGCATCAGATCGAGATTGCGGATGCGGCCCGGATCGAAATTGCGCCCGACCGGACCCTTGAAGCAGTCCCCCAGCGGATAGACTTGCGACAGCATGTCCTCGATATCAGCATTTTTCAGCTTTTCCTGGTGGGTCTTGGCGCGCCCGTCCTCGATGACATAGGATTTTCCGTTCTTGAGAACGAGCCGGTTGCCGTCGATGCCGGCGATGACCTCCGGATAGCTCGCCTTGAGCAGGCCCAGGCGCTCTTCGAGGGTAATCTCCGCCGCGCTTGCCGGCGCCGCCAGGCCCAGCACCAGACCAAGGCGGATCAGGCGCCAAATACAAGTCCGTGCGCCAAAGAACGGCTGTTGCTTGGGGATGGTCGCGATAGGAGGCACGCTCGGAAGTTTACCGGATCCGCTGCGGGTGGAACAGCGGCGAGGGCGCATGTGCCCGAGCGCAATGCGCCGTTTCGGACTCACAACGGCGCAATACGCTTCGCACTCGCACCCTATGGGGGCCTGCGTGCCGCCAGGACGTTACCGGCGGAAACAACAA